>NZ_JBSXMU010000007.1:0-79146 GCF_054073225.1 Teichococcus aerofrigidensis | reverse complement strand
CCCCCCCCCCCCCCCCCCCCCTCGGCCCGCCGCCCCCCCCCCCCCCCCCCCCGCGACCCCGGCGCGGGCCACAGCGACCCACGCTTCCAGCAGACAGCAGCTTTGCCCCGCCGCCGCTTCCCGCCGGCGGCGCGGCGCGTTAGAAAGGTGGCCCATGACGCGGTTCGTTTTCATCACCGGCGGCGTGGTTTCCTCCCTCGGCAAGGGCATCGCGGCGGCCAGCCTCGGCGCGCTCCTGCAGGCGCGGGGCTACAAGGTCCGCATCCGTAAGCTCGACCCCTACCTGAACGTCGATCCGGGCACGATGAGCCCGTATCAGCATGGCGAGGTCTTCGTCACCGACGACGGCGCCGAGGCCGATCTCGACCTCGGCCATTACGAGCGCTTCACCGGCGTGCATGCCACGCGCGGTGACAGCCACACCTCGGGCCGGATCTATGCCGAGGTGATCGCCAAGGAGCGGCGGGGCGATTATCTCGGCGGCACCGTCCAGGTCATCCCGCACATCACCGACGCCATCAAGGAAGCCGCCACCGCCGACACGGACGGGCTAGACTTCGTGCTGGTCGAGGTCGGCGGCACGGTGGGCGACATCGAGTCGCTGCCCTTCCTCGAGGCGCTGCGCCAGCTCAACAACGAGCTGGGCCCGCAGAACAGCCTCTTCATGCACCTGACCCTGGTGCCCTACATCCCCTCCGCCGGCGAGCTGAAGACCAAGCCGACGCAGCACAGCGTCAAGGAGCTGCTGGGCCTCGGCATCCAGCCGCAGATCCTGCTCTGCCGCTGCGACCGGCCGATTCCCGAGAACGAGCGGCGCAAGATCGCGCTGTTCTGCAATGTCCGCCCCGAGAGCGTCATCCCGGCGCTGGATGCCTCGAGCATCTATGCCGTGCCGCTGCAGTATCACCAGGAAGGCCTGGACCGCGAGGTGCTGCGGCATTTCGGCCTGTCGATCTATGGCGAGCCCGACCTCTCCAACTGGAAGCGCATCGTGCACCGGCTGGAGCATCCCGAGGGCGAGGTGCGGATCGCCGTCGTCGGCAAGTACATCACGCTGCTTGACGCCTACAAGTCGCTGGCCGAGGCGCTGACCCATGGCGGCATCCAGCACGGCGTTCAGGTGAAGCTGGACTGGGTGGACAGCCAGATCTTCGAGACGCCGAACGCGCTGGAGCGGCTGGAGGGGGTGCATGGCATCCTGGTGCCCGGCGGCTTCGGCGAGCGTGGCGCCGAGGGCAAGATCGAGGCGGTGCGCTTCGCCCGTGAGCGCAAGGTCCCCTTCCTCGGCATCTGCTTCGGCATGCAGATGGCGGTGATCGAGGCGGCGCGGAACCTGGTCGGGCTGGAGCGCGCCTCCTCCACCGAGTTCGGCCCCACCGAGGAGCCGGTGGTCGGGCTGCTGACCGAGTGGCTGCGCGGCAACGAGCGCGAGAAGCGCTCGGCCGAGGGCGATCTCGGCGGCACCATGCGCCTCGGCGCCTATCCGGCCCAGCTGGTCGAGGGCTCCCTGGTGCGGCAGGTCTATGGCCAGGCCGAGATCAGCGAGCGCCACCGCCACCGCTACGAGGTGAACATCGGCTACCGCGAGCGGCTGGAGGCGGCGGGGCTGCGCTTCTCCGGCCTGTCGCCGGACGGGCTGCTGCCGGAGATCGTCGAGTATCCCGACCATCCCTGGTTCATCGGCGTGCAGTACCACCCCGAGCTGAAGTCGAAGCCCTTCCAGCCGCATCCGCTCTTCGCGGGCTTCGTCGGCGCGGCGGTGAAGCAGGCCCGGCTGGTCTGAGCCCCGCCCCCGCCGCGTGACGATATCCTGACGTTTTCGCGCGCGGCCCGGGGGGAGAAGCCGGGGCCTTGCCCTGGCGCCGCCGGCGTCCTATCCGCGCAGGGCCGCCCGCGCCGGCGACCCGCAGACCGTGGGCCGCCCGCGGCGCATCCAGGCCGTAACGACGAGGGATTTCCGGAATGACCGCCATCGCCGACATCATCGCCCGCGAGGTCCTCGATTCGCGGGGCAACCCGACCGTCGAGGTGGATGTGGTCCTGGAGAGCGGCGCCATGGGCCGCGCCATCGTCCCCTCCGGCGCCTCCACCGGCGCGCATGAGGCGGTGGAGCTGCGCGACGGCGACAAGTCGCGCTTCCATGGCAAGGGCGTGCAGAAGGCGGTGGCCAATGTCGAGGGCGAGATCTTCGACGCGCTCAGCGGCATGGACGCCACCGAGCAGGTCAAGATCGACGAGACGATGATCGCGCTCGACGGCACGCCGAACAAGTCGCGCCTCGGCGCCAACGCCATCCTCGCCGTCAGCCTGGCCACCGCCAAGGCCTCGGCCGAGCATTTCGGCGTGCCGCTCTACCGCTATGTCGGCGGCGTCTTCGCCCGTACCCTGCCGGTGCCGATGATGAACATCATCAATGGCGGCCAGCACGCGGACAACCCGATCGACATCCAGGAATTCATGATCATGCCGGTCGCCGCCGGCACCGAGGCGGATGCGGTCCGCATCGGCTCCGAGGTCTTCGCCAGCCTCAAGAAGGCGCTGCACGATGCCGGGCACAACACCAATGTCGGCGACGAAGGCGGCTTCGCCCCCGACCTGAAGTCGGCCGAGGAGGCGCTGGCCTTCATCAGCAAGGCCTGCGAGGCCGCCGGCCACCGCGTCGGCGAGGACATCATGTTCGCCCTCGACTGCGCCTCCACCGAGTTCTTCAAGAGCGGCGTCTACGACATGGAGGGCGAGGGCAAGAAGCTCGACGCCGCCGGCATGGTCGACTACCTGGCCGGGCTCTGCGCCAAGTTCCCGATCATCTCGATCGAGGATGGCTGCGCCGAGGACGACTGGGACGGCTGGAAGCTGCTGACCGAGACGCTGGGCGACAAGGTGCAGCTGGTGGGCGACGACCTCTTCGTCACCAATCCCGAGCGCCTGCGCCAGGGCATCGAGAAGAAGACCGCCAACTCCATCCTGGTGAAGGTGAACCAGATCGGCTCCCTGACGGAGACGCTGGAGGCGGTCGAGATGGCGCATCGCGCCGGCTACACCGCCGTCATGTCGCACCGTTCGGGCGAGACCGAGGACAGCACCATCGCCGACCTCGCCGTCGCCACCAATTGCGGGCAGATCAAGACCGGCTCCCTCTCCCGCTCCGACCGCCTGGCCAAGTACAACCAGCTGATCCGCATCGAGCAGGGTCTGGGCCCGGCCGGCCGCTATGCCGGCCGCACCATCCTTCGGTGCTGAGGGCCGGGGCCGGAAGCGGCCGGGGGATGTCGTGCCCCGGCCGCTTGTGGTCCGAATGTCACGCTATGGGCCGAATGTCACGGCCTCGGCTAAACCCCTCTTGCGAAACGGCTTTGTGCTGCGGTTAGCTGGCGCAGCAAACGCCGTGCGAGGGGGATTCCGGCCATGCGCGCCATCAAGCGGACGATCCAGGTTCTCTGGCTGCCGCTCGTCTTCGCCGGGATGATCTGGCACTTCTCGTGGTATGCCGTGCATGGCCCGCGCGTCGGCTCCCTCGCCCGCGAGGCCAAGGCCCAGGAGATCGCCACCGCGCGCATCACCCTGGCTGAGGCGGAAGCCGAGCGGGACGCGCTGGAACGGCGCGTCGCCGGCCTGCGGGGCGACCGCATCGACCGCGACCAGCTCGACGAGCGCGCCCGCGCCCTGCTCAACATGGTGGGCAAGGACGAGCTCGTGGTGCCCTACGGGCCGGGCAAGCGCCTCTACTGAGCAGCTCCACTGTCCAGCGCCAGCGCGACCAGCGCCCGCGAGGCGCGGCTCTGGTAGCGCTCCCGGTGCCGCAGGGCCTTGAAGCTGCGGGGCGGCAGGTCCAGGCCCGCCCGCACCAGCAGCCCGGCCGCCAGATGCGGTCCCGCGGCCCGCTCGGAGACCACCGTCGCCCCCCCATCCGCCTCCACCGCCGCCAGCACCGCCTCGTTCGAGGGCAGCTCCAGCGCCACCTCCAGCGCCTCGGGCGCCAGGTTCCAGCCCCGTAGCAGGGCCTCGAAGGCGGCGCGGGTGCCGGAGCCGGCCTCCCGCATGATCCAGGGCGTCTCGGACAACCGCGCCGTGGCGATGGGTCCGACCTTGGCCCAGGGATGGCGCGGCCCCACCACCACCACCAGCTGGTCCGTCGCCAGCGGGGTCTGGCTGAGCGCCGGCTCCTCCACCTCCCCCTCGACGAAGCCCAGCTCCGCCACGCCCTGCAGTACGGAGAGCGCCACGCTGGTGGTGTTGCCGGCGCCGACCTCGACCCGGACCTCCGGGCAGGCGGCCCGGAAGCGCACCAGCAGCGGCGGCAGCCAGTAGCTCGCCACCGTCTGGCTGGCCTGGATGCGCAGCGTGCCGCGCAGGCTCCCGCCCAGCTCCGACAGCACGAGCTCCGCCGCCTCGGCCCGCGCCAGCACGGCGGCCGCCTCGGCGCGAAAGATCTCGCCCTCCCCGGTCAGTTCGATCCGGCGGCCGACGCGATGGAACAGGGTGATGCCATGCCGGGCCTCCAGGGCGCGGATGGCGGCGCTGACCGCGGATTGCGTCAGGTGCAGGGCGGCGGCGGCGCGGGTGACATGCTCCCGCTCGGCCACGGCGAGGAAGATGCGCAGTTGCTCCAGGGTCATGACCGTTCGGTCTAATCGAACGAAACCACAAGAACAACGCGTTGGATCGATGGATTGGCCGGCGGCACAATCGCCGTCATCCGATTGTCATGCTTCCGGTGCCCATGTCCCAGTCCGCGGCCCTTCCCGGCCCCCGCATCGCCTTGCCCCTGCTGCCCGGCCTGCTGCTCTGCGGCGCCGTCGCCAGCGCGGCGGCCCTGCTCGCCCTGGCGCAGCAGGCCCTGTTCGGCCGGGCCTGGCTGGACGGGCTGGTGCTGGCCATCCTGCTCGGCACCGGGTTGCGCAGCCTGCGCCCGCTGCCCGCCGCCACCGCCCCCGGCATCGCCTTCAGCGCCAGGACGCTGCTGGAGATCGCCGTGATGCTGCTGGGCGCCTCGCTCAGCCTCACCACGCTGATGGCGGCCGGGCCGTGGCTGCCGCTCGGCATCGCCGTGGTGGTGGGGCTGTCCATCCTCTGCGGCTATGGCATCGGGCGCGGTCTCGGCCTGCCGCGCCGCATGGCCGTCCTGGTCGCCTGCGGCAACTCGATCTGCGGCAACTCGGCCATCGCCGCCGTGGCGCCGGTGATCGGTGCCCAGGCGCGCGACGTGACGGCGGCCATCGCCTTCACCGCGGTGCTCGGCGTCGGCCTGGTGCTGGCGCTGCCGCTCGCGGCGCCGCTGCTCGGGCTGAACGACCTGCAGTACGGTACTCTGGCGGGACTGACGGTCTATGCCGTGCCGCAGGTCCTGGCGGCGACGGCGCCGGTCTCGGCCCTGGCGGTGCAGATGGGCACGCTGGTCAAGCTGGTGCGGGTGCTGATGCTGGGGCCGGTGGTGCTCGGCTTCTCCCTGCTGGCCGGCACGCGGGCGGGCCAGCGGCCGGGCCTGGCGCGGCTGGTGCCCTGGTTCATCCTGGGCTTCCTCGGCCTGGCCCTGCTGCGGTCGCTCGGCCTGATTCCACCCGTTCTGCTCGGGCCGATCGCCACCGTGACCGGCACCCTGACGCTGCTCGCCATGGCGGCGCTCGGCCTCGGTGTGGATGTGCGGGTGGTGGCCAGGGCCGGGCTGCGCGTCTCGCTGACCGTGGTGCTCTCCCTGCTGCTGCTCGGCCTGGCGGCGCTGGGGCTGATCGCGGTGCTGCCGCCGGGGTAAGGGCCCTGGTGAGGCCCCTGGGCGGCCTCCGCGTCAGGCGCGACGCGCCTCGATGGCGTCCCAGATGGCCTTCTCCAGATGCACCCCGTCGAAGCGCGCCAGTTCCTGCAGCCCGGTCGGCGAGGTGACGTTGATCTCGGTGAGGTAATCCCCGATCACGTCGATGCCGACGAAGATCAGCCCGCGTCGCTTCAGCTCCGGCCCGATGCGGGCGCAGATCTCGCGGTCCCGCTCGGTCAGCGCCACCGCCGCGGGCCGGCCGCCGACATGCATGTTGCTGCGGCTCTCGCCCTCGGCGGGGACGCGGTTGATGGCGCCCAGCGGCTCGCCATCCACCAGGATGATGCGCTTGTCGCCGAAGCGCACGGCGGGGACGTATTGCTGGATCATCAGCGGCTCGCGGGACTTCTCGGCGTAGAGCTCGAGCAGGGCGTTGAGGTTGCCGTCCTCGGGCCGCAGGTGGAAGACGCCGGCGCCGCCATTGCCGAACAGCGGCTTGACGATGATGTCGCCGTGCTTCTGGCGGAACTTGCGCACTTCCAGCGGGTCATGGGTGATGATGGTGTCCGGCATCAACTCCGGGAACTGCATGACGAAGAGCTTCTCCGGCGCGTTGCGCACGCTCGCCGGGTCGTTCACCACCAGGGTCTTCGGGTGGATCATCTCCAGGATGTGGGTGGCGGTGATATAGGCCATGTCGAAGGGCGGGTCCTGGCGCATCAGCACCACGTCCATGGCGGAGAGGTCGTGCTCCGCCGCCTCGCCCAGCGTGTGGTGGTTGCCCTTCTCCCGCCGCACCGTCACCGGCTGCATCCGGGCCAGCACCCGGCCGCCGGCCAGCGTCAGGTCCCGGACATGGTAGTGCCAGAGCTGGTGGCCCCGCTCCTGGGCCTCCAGCATCAGGACGAAGGTGCTGTCGCCGTCGATGTTGATGCTCTGGATCGGGTCCATCTGGACCGCGACCTTCAAGGCACGCGTCATGGGGTGCTCCACTCCGTCGGTTCGCTCGGCGCCAGTGGTGGCATCGCGGACGGCGGAACGCCAGGGGTCAGATGGCCCCGGGGGAGCGGGGCGGCGGGCAGCGCCTTGACCGTCCCGCCCGCGCGGGGGATGGATGGCGGCATGACGATCCTCTCCGGCAAGGCCAGGCTGGCCGGCGTGCTGGGCTGGCCGGCCTCGCATTCCCGCTCCCCGCGGCTGCATGGCTACTGGCTGCGCCAGCATGGCATCGACGGCACCTACATCCCCCTGCAGGTGCGGCCGGAGGATTTCGCCGCCGCCGTCCGCGCCCTGGTCGCGCTCGGCTTCCGCGGCGCCAATGTCACCATCCCGCACAAGGAGGCCGCCTTCGCCCTGTGCGACGAAGTCGATGCCTCGGCGCACCGCGCGGGGGCGGTGAACACGCTGGTCTTCGACCAGGACCGCATCCACGGCAGCAACACGGACGGCTTCGGCTTCCTCGAGAGCGTGCGCGAGCAGGCGCCGGGCTGGCGCGCGGCGGATGGTCCGGCGGTGCTGCTCGGCGCCGGCGGCGCGGCGCGGGCCATCGCCGCCGCGCTGCTCGATGCCGGCTGCCCGCGCCTCACGCTGGTCAATCGCAGCCGTGCCCGCGCCGAGGCCCTGGCCGAGGCGCTGGGCGGCCCGGTCGCCGTGGCGGAGGCGCCGCCGCTGGAAGGCGCCGCCCTGCTGGTCAATTCCACCAGCCTCGGCATGACGGGCGCGCCGCCGCTGGAGATCGACCTCGCCCCCCTGCCCGCCCATGCCGTGGTGGCGGATGCCGTCTATGTCCCGCTGGAGACGCCGCTGCTGGCCGCCGCCCGGGCCCGCGGCCTGCGCGGCGTGGACGGGCTCGGCATGCTGCTGCATCAGGCGCGGCCGGGCTTCGCGGCCTGGTTCGGCGCCGCGCCCACGGTCGATGCCGCGCTGCGCGAGTTCGTGGCCGACGACATCCCGCGCCACGCATGAGGATCCTCGGCCTCACCGGCGGCATCGGCATGGGCAAGTCCACGGCGGCCAGCACCTTCCGCCGCCATGGCGTGCCGGTCTTCGACGCCGATGCCGCGGTGCACCGGCTGCAGGGCCGCGGCGGCCGCGCGGTGAGGGCGATCGGCGCCGCCTTCCCCGGCACGGTCCGCGACGGCGCCGTGGAGCGCGAGGCGCTGCGCCGCGCCGTGCTCGGCGATCCGGCGGCGCTGACCCGGCTGGAGCGCATCGTGCACCCGCTGGTGCGCGAGGAGGAGCGACGCTTCCTCGCGGCCGCCCGCCGCCAGGGCCGGCGCCTGGCGGTGCTCGACATCCCGCTGCTCTTCGAGACCGGCGGCGAGGCGCGCGTCGATGCCGTCGTGGTGGTCTCCGCCCCCGCCGCCGTCCAGCGCGCCCGCGTGCTGCGGCGGAAGGGCATGACACCGGAGCGGCTGGAGGCGATCCTGGCCCGCCAGACCCCCGACGCCGTCAAGCGCCGCCGTGCCGACCATGTCATCCGCACCGGCCTGTCCCTGGCCCATACCCGCCGCTCGATCCGCCGCCTGCTGGAGCACTACCGATGAGCCGAACCCTGGTGCTGGACACCGAGACCACCGGCTTCGACCCGCAGACCGGCGACCGCGTGCTGGAGGTGGCGGCGGTGGAGCTGGTCAACCTGGTGCCCACGGGGCGGCACTTCCACGTGCTGATCGATCCGGAGCGGGAGGTGCCGGAGGAGGCCGCGAAGGTGCACGGCTTCACCTGGGACATGCTGCGCGGCAAGCCGAAATTCGCCGAGATCGCCCCGGCCATGCTCGATTTCCTGGGCGATGACCCGATCGTCGCGCACAACGCGCCCTTCGACTTCGGCTTCCTCGACTTCGAGCTGCGCAAGGCGGGCCATCCGGTGCTCGACCGCGCGCGCATGGTGGACAGCCTGGTGCTCGCCAAGAAGCGCTTCCCCGGCCTGCCGAACAGCCTGGACGCGCTCTGCCGCCGCTACGGCATCGACAACTCCATGCGCACCGCGCACAACGCCCTGCTCGACGTGCAGCTGCTGGCCCAGGTCTATCTGGAGCTGATGGGCGGCAAGCAGCCCGACCTCGCCCTGGCCTCGGCGCCCCGGGTCGCCGCCCCGGTGATGATCGCGCTCGATGCCGCGCCGGTGACCCGCGCCCCCCGGCCGATCCGCCCCGCCGCGGCCGAGCTGGAGGCGCATGCGGAGTTCCTGAAGAAGATCAAGGACCCGATCTGGTCGCGGATCGCGGTGGCCGAGGAAGGCGGCTGAGGCGCCTCCGCCGGCCACTTCGACTCAGGCGTTCCAATCAGGGGCGAAGTCCGGGTTCACCCGCCGCCGGTCCTTGGGCAGGGCGTCGATCCGCGCGACATCCGCCGCGTCCAGCTTCGCGGCCAGTGGTACGGCCCGCAGATTGGCCTGCTGGCTCTCGCGCCGGCCGGCCTTGGGAATGGCCACCACCATCTCCTGCCGCAGCAGCCAGGCCAGCGCCACCTGCAGGGGCGAGGCGCCGTGCTTGCGGCCGATCTCCTGCAGCACCGGCTGCTCCGCCAGCGCGCCCTGGCCGAGCGGCGAATAGGCGGTGAGCGCGATGCCGCGCGGCACGCACCATTCGAGCAGCGCCCGCTGCGACAGCAGGGCATGGTATTCGACCTGCAGGCAGGCCGGCGCGGCGCCGATCTCCTCCAGCCGGCGCATCAGGCCGAGGGGGAAGTTGGAGACGCCCCAGCGGCGGATCAGCCCCTCCGACCGCGCCGCCTCCAGCGCCGCGACGACGGCGGGCAGGTCCATGTCCGGCGCCGGCCAGTGCACCAGGAAAAGATCCAGGTAGGGTGTGGCCAGCTTGCGCAGTGAGCCTTCCAGCGAGCGGCGCAGCGCCTCCGGGGCGAGATTGTCGTACCAGACCTTGCTGGTCAGGAAGATCTCGCCGCGCGCCACGCCCGCGGCGGCCAGGCCGGCGCCGACCTCGACCTCGTTGCCGTAGCGGTCCGCCGTGTCGACATGCCGGTAGCCGAGCGCCAGGGCGCTCTCCACCGCCGCCTGCCCTTCCGCCCCCGCCAGCTTCCAGGTGCCCAGCCCCAGCTTGGGGATGGCGATGCGCGAGGATTCGGCCAGCGGGATGGCGACAGGGGTCTCGGCGGGCTGTGTCATGTCTCGGCTCCGTGGCGGAACGACCGCGGGGCGGCACCATGCCGCCCCGCGTGACCCCTGCAACCTGGGTTGCTGCAACTTGGGCTTGGCCGCAGGCGTTGCACCGCCATGCGCCCGGAGTCCCGTCCCGCCTCAGCCCTTCGAAACGGCCTCCGGTGCCAGGGCGCGCCGCGCCGTCTCGGCCAGGAAGCCGCTGGCCACCGGCAGGACGGCGTCGTTGAAGTCGTAATGCGGGTTGTGCAGCTCCCGCCCCCCTTCCGAGGAGCCGTTGCCGATCCAGACGAAGGCGCCCGGCACCTCGTTGAGGAAGTGCGAGAAGTCCTCCCCCGTCATCGCCGGCGGGATGTCGCGCCGCAGCTCGGTCACGGCGGCCGCGGCCTCGGCGGCCAGATCGCGCTCCTCGGGGTGATTGCTGGTCACCGGCACGCCGCCCCAGATCCGGCTGGTGGCCTGCACGCCGAAGGTGGCGGAGACGCCCTCCGCGACGCGGCGCAGGCCCTCCTCGATCTGCCGGCCGACCTCCGGGCGCAGGAAGCGCATGCTGCCCTTGATCGAGACACGGGCCGCGATCTGGTTCTCCGCCTCGCCACCCTTCACCATGGTCAGGCTGACCACGCCGGTATCGATCGGGTCCAGGGTGCG
The DNA here is from genome assembly GCF_054073225.1 of Teichococcus aerofrigidensis. Classification (NCBI taxonomy): domain Bacteria; kingdom Pseudomonadati; phylum Pseudomonadota; class Alphaproteobacteria; order Acetobacterales; family Roseomonadaceae; genus Roseomonas; species Teichococcus aerofrigidensis. The sequence goes on along the minus strand of NZ_JBSXMU010000007.1, from coordinate 68,626 downwards.
GGCCACGATCGACTGGCAGGCGACGATGGCATGGCCGGCCGCGACGATGGGATCGCGCGTCAGATGCGGCAGGGCGGCATGGCCCGCATGGCCCTCGATGGCGATCTCGAAGCGCCGCCCGGCGGCCATCACCGCGCCGTCATGCACGGCGATGGTTCCGGCGGCGAGCCCGGGCCAGTTGTGCCAGCCGAAGATGCGGTCCATCGGGAAGCGCCGGAACAGCCCGTCCTTCACCATGGCGGCGGCGCCGCCGCCGCCCTCCTCGGCCGGCTGGAACACCAGCCGCACCGTGCCGCTCCAGCTCTCGTCCCGCAGGAGCATGGCCGCGGCGCCGAGCAGGGCCGTGGTATGGCCGTCATGACCGCAGGCATGCATGACGCCCGGATTGGTGCTGCGCCATTCCAGGTCCTGCGCCGCCTCCTCGATCGGCAGCGCATCCATGTCGGCGCGCAGGCCGACGCTGCGGTTGCTGCCGGGCCGGTGCAGCGTGGCGACGACGCCATGGCCGCCGACGCCGGTGGCGATCTCCGTCACGCCGAGCTCCCTCAGCTTCTCGACGACGAAGCTCGCGGTCGGGCCTTCGTGAAGGGTGAGGCTCGGGTTGGCGTGGAGATGCCTGCGCCAACGCGTCAGTGTTTCGGCAAGGGTCGCGTCCATGTGCTAGGGCATACCCCCTAAAGCCATGCGCCTCAAATCCCGCCTTCTCCCCCTCGCCGTCTCCCTGCCGCTGGCCGGCACCCTGGCCGTCGCGCTGCCCCTGGCGGCGATGCTGCACGCCGCCGCCCAGCCCCCTCCCGCCGGCGCCGCGCCGGAGGAGAATGCCGAGGAGCCGGGCCTGGCCTACAGCGTGAGCCTGCCCGAAACCGGCGACTCGGCGCTCGACGACGCCATCTCGCGGGCCTCGGCGCTAGAGCAGCTGCGCGAGCGGGCTCCGGTCGACGCCTTCGGCCTGGTCAGCCGCGCCCTGGCCGAGGCCAACAACATGCGCGACGCGCTGCGTTCGGAGGGCTACTACAACGGCAGCAGCCGCGTGACGGTGGATGGCTCCCCGGCGGACACGCCCGGCCTGGCCGACCGGCTGGCGGCGCGCGGCGCCTCGGACCAGCCGGTCCCCGTCGTCATCACGGTGGAGAAGGGGCCGCAATACACCCTGGCCCCGGTGCTGCTGCGCACCGATCCGCCCGGCTTCCCGCTCGGCGCGATGGGCGAGACCGGGCTCGCCGAGGGGCAGCCGGCCCGGGCGCAGCCGATCCTGGACGCCCAGGGGCGGATCAACCAGGCGCTGCGCGATGCCGGCCATCCCTTCGCCGAACTCGGCCGCCGCGTCATCGCCGATCACGACACGCGCAAGCTCGAGGTGACCTTCCTGGTGACGCCGGGTCCGCGCGCCCTGTTCGCCCGCCCCGGCGTCACCGGAGAGGAACGGACCCGCAGCGAGCTGCTCGCCCGCATGGTCCAGCCGCTGGAAGGGCAGGTCTTCAGCCAGGAACGTATCGAGAAGACACGGCAGGACCTGCTCAGCCTCGGCGTCTTCGGCACCGTCCGCGCCCGCGCCGGAGACCGGCTGGACGAGGAGGGGCGCCTGCCGATGACCTTCACGGTGGTGGAGCGGCCGCTGCACGCGGTGGGCTTCGGCGCCGCCTACGAGACCCGCTACGGCCCCACGGTGAGCGCCTACTGGGAGCACCGCAACCTCTTCGGCGGCGCCGAGCGCCTGCGCCTGGAGGCGGAGGTCAACCGCCTCGGCACCACCGGCGACACGAGCGACACCGGCGGCAAGATCGGCGCCAGCCTGCGCACCCCATGGTTCCTGGGCCGCAACCAGACACTGACCTTCGACATCGCCGCCCTGCGCGAGCGGCCCGATGCCTATGACCGCGATGCCTTCACGCTGGGCGCCCTGCTCGAGCGCACCTGGTCGCCCCGGCTGAGCTACGGCTTCGGTCCGCAGATCGAGTTCAGCCGCGTCACCCAGGATGGCGTGACCACCGATTACCAGCTGCTCGGCCTTCTGGGCCAGCTGCGCTGGACGGATGTGGACAATCCGCTGAACCCCTCGCGCGGGACCCGCGCCTCGCTGCTGGTCAACCCGATCTACAGCATGGGCGAGAGCAACGTCTTCACGCGGCTGCGCGCCCAGGGCAGCACCTACTTCGACATGCTGGGCGACAAGGGCAGCATCCTGGCCGTGCGCGGCGTGGTCGGCAGCATCGTCGGCGCCTCCTATGGCGGCGTACCGCCGGACAAGCGCTTCTATTCCGGCGGCGGCGGCTCGGTACGCGGCTACACCTACCAGTCGATCGGCCCGCGCACGGCGATCAACGAGCCGGCGGGCGGCCTGTCCCTGGTGGAAGGGTCCATCGAGCTGCGCCAAAGGGTCAGCGGCCCCTGGGGCCTGGCCGCCTTCGTCGATGCCGGCTCGGTCACCGAGGATCCCACGCCGGATTTCGACAATGTGAAGGTGGGCGCGGGGCTTGGCCTGCGTTATCTCACCGGGATCGGGCCCATCCGCGCCGATATCGCCGTTCCGCTGAACAAGGAGCGGGGCGATTCCGCCTTCGGTGTCTACATCGGCATCGGACAGGCCTTCTGAGGCCGCTTCGCCTCTCCAGGGCCCTGTCCCTGGCAGACGCTTCCAGAAAGGACAGGCTGTCGGTTTGATGCGTCGTCTCCTGCGCTGGCTCCTCATCATTCTTCTCGTTCTCGTTCTCCTGCCTCCCCTCCTGATCGGGGGCGCCCTGCTGGCGGCGAACACCGGGCCGGGGCAGAGGATGATCACCAGCCTCGCGGAACGCTTCGTGCCCGGCCTGACGCTGCAGGGGCTGCACGGGCCGATTCCCGGCGCGCCCGGCTTCGAACGGCTGGTGATGGCCGATTCCGCCGGCCCCTGGCTGGAGATCGAGCGCGGCCGCATCGGCCTCGCCCTGGCCGATCTGGTACGACGCGAGTTCCGCATCGAGGAGATCGCCGCCGAGCGCATCGCCCTGCTCCGCCTGCCCGAGCCGGCGCCTGAGCCCGAAGCGGAACCCGAGAGCGGTCCCACCACCATTCCCAGCCTGCCGGACCTGCCGGTCTCGCTGCATCTCGACCGCCTGCACGCCGCTCGCATCGAGCTGCCCCGCGCCCTTGTCGGCCTGCCGGCCGAGGCGGGCGCCGAGGGGCAGCCCGTCGCCCTGTCGCTGGACGGCGAGGCCAGCCTGATCGCCGCCGCCCTGCGCGCGAAGCTGGCCGTGCGGCGGCTGGACGCGCCCGGGCAGCTCGACCTCGATCTGGGGCTGGACCCCAGGGGGCGTCTGCTGGCCGACCTGCGTGGGCAGGAGCCGCCGGGTGGCGTGCTGGCCAGCGCCCTGGGCCTGCCCCAGGCCCCCGCCGATATCAGCCTGCGGCTCGATGGGCCGGCGCAGGACGCTGCCCTCGCCCTGCGCGCCTCGCTCGGGACGGAGGCCGCGCTGACCGCCGATGGCCGGGTCGGGCTGGCGGAGGACGGCGCCGCCAGCCTGCGGCTGCAGGGCCGGCTGGACGCGCCGGCCCAGCTGGCGCCGGAGCCGGTGCGGCAGATCGACTTCGCGGTGGAGGGCGGGCGGCTGGCGGACGGCCGGCCGGAACTGCGCGCCCTGCGCCTCGCCACCCAGGCCGCCACCGTCACCGCGCAGGGCGACATGGCGCTGCTGAACGTCCAGGCCGAGGTCGCCGATTCCGCCCGGCTCGGCGCGCTGGTGCCCGAGGGCTTCGGCTGGGAGGCCCTCTCGCTCACCGCGCGTATCGCCGAGGCCGAGCGGATCGAGGCGAGCCTGCGGCCGCGCGGCCTGCGCGGCCCCGATCCGCTAGGCGGCGCCTTGGGTCCGGCGCCGGAGATCGACTTCACCGGCACGCCGACCCGCATCGACAGGCTGGAACTGCGCGGCGCGGGCGCCCGGCTCACCGCACAGGGCACCGGCTGGGACGTGCTGGACCTCACGGCGCGGCTGGAGGTGCCGGAACTCGGCGTCATCCGTCCGGAGCTCTCCGGCCCCATCGCCGTCGACGCGCATGTCACCGGGCCGGTCACCGATCCCGGCTTCACTCTGCAGGCGGAAAGCCCCGGGCTGGTGGTTTCGGGCCGCAAGGTCGAGGCACCCCGACTCTCGGCCGAGGTGCCGGCGATCAGCGGCATGGCGGGGCGGCTGCACCTGACCGGCCGGGCCGAGGGCCAGCCGATCTCGGTGGCGCTGCGCGCCGCCCGGGAGGGCGATCTGGTGCGGCTGGCGGAGGGCGAGGCGACCTTCGGCCCGATCCGTGCCACGGCCGACGGCGCCTTCAACACGGCGACCGGCCTGTTCGACGGCAGCGCCAATGTCGCCGCGCCGGATCTGCGGCCGCTTTCGGAGCTGGCCGGACAGCCCATCGCCGGCCAGCTCAGCATCACCGCGGAGCTGAACGCCACGCCGGAGGGCCGGCAGGCCGTGGATGCCCGCGCCGATATCCGCCGCGTCGAGCTGGGAGGCCAGGCCTACGCCGCCGAGATGACCCTGAAGGGCACCGATGCCGCCCTGGACTGGGCGGCGCGGGGCCAGCTTCCGCAGGCCAATGTCAGCGGCCATGGCCGCTTCAGCAGCGGCGAGGCCGGCAAGCGCCTCGATATCGCCGCCTTCGACGTCACCCAGGGCAATATGGGGATCCGCCTCGCGGCGCCGGGCGCGATCCTGCTGCCGCCCTCGGGTGCCGTGGAGATCCCCGGCCTGCGCCTCGCCGCGCGCCCGGCCGGCAACCTGACCCTCAGCGGCCGCTGGGGGCCGGACACCGCGGACCTGCGCCTCGCCCTGGCCGCCCTGCCTGCCTCCCTGGTCAATATGTTCGCCCCCGAACCACGCCTCTCCGGCACGGTGGTGGGCGAGGCGCGCGTCACCGGCCCCACCAGCGCGCCCGAGGTGCAGGCGACGCTGAACGGCACCGGCCTCCGCGCCGAGGCCGACTGGTCGCGCGGCTGGCCGGCCGCCACCTTGCGCGTCGAGGCGCGGCGCAGCGGCGCCGGCGCCGTCCAGGCCACCGCCGCGGTGCGGATGGGCAACCTCCTCACCCTCGACGCCGAGGCGCGGCTGCCGCAGGGTCCGGGTGCCGAGGCGCCGCTTTCGGCCCGCGTCACCGGCAACGCCAATCTGCAGCCGCTGCTGGCGCCCAGCCTGGGCGGCGGGGCCAATCGCGTGGTCGGCCGCATCGCCCTCGATGGCGGCGCCACCGGCACCCTCGCGGCCCCGGTGCTGAACGGCACCGCGACGCTCACCGGCGGCGAGGTGCGCAACCCGCTCTACGGCCTGCGTCTGACGAACATCACCGGCCGGGTGCGCGCCGCCGGCGACCAGGTCGTGCTGGAGAACTTCGTCGCCCGCGCCGGCGAAGGCCGCATCAGCGCCAGTGGCACGGCGCAGCCCCTCGCCCCGGGCATCCCGCTGGACATCGCCATCACGGCGCGCGACGCCACGCCGGTGCAGAGCGAGCTGGTCACCGCCCTGCTCGATGCCGACCTCCGCTTCACCGGCCCGCTGCAGACCAGCCCCGCCCTGGGCGGCACGGTGCGGTTGCGGCGCGTGGCGGTGAACATTCCGCAGAGCCTGCCGGGGGGTGGCGTCGCCACGCTGGGCCAGGTGTACGAGCGCGGGCGCGACGCCCCGCCGCCGCCCGCCCCCTCCAGCCCGCCGCCGCCGATCGCCCTCGACATCCGGATCGAGGCCCCGCAATCGCTGCTGATCCGCGGCCGGGGGCTGGATGCCGAGCTGGGCGGCAACCTCCATATCGGCGGCACCGCGGCCAATGTGCAGCCCGACGGCGCCTTCAGCATGCGGCGCGGCACCTTCCAGCTGCTGGACCGGCGCATCACCTTCGACCGCGGCAACCTGACCTTCGATGGCGCAATGACGCCGGCGCTGGACTTCCTGGCCACCACCCGCTCGCAATCCATCACCATCACGATCACCGTCACCGGACAGCCGAGCAATCCGACCATCACCTTCAGCTCCGAGCCGGAACTGCCGCAGGACGAGGTGCTGGCGCGGCTGCTCTTCAACCGTTCGGTCGACCGGCTCTCGCCCTTCGAGATCGCGCAGCTGGCCGGCGGCGCCGCCAGCCTGGCGGGCGTCGGGCCCACGGGCGGCCGCGGTTTCCTCGGGCGGCTGGCCGACCGGCTGGGCCTCGACCGGCTTGGCGTGGGCGGCGGCGGCAGCGGCACCGACACGGACAGCAGCAACGCCAACAACCCTTCCGTCCAGGCCGGCGGCTATATCAGCCCGGGCGTCTATGTCGGGGTCGAGCAGGGCACCGAGGGGGGGCCGCGCGTCGGCGTGGAGGTGGAGCTGACGCCACGCCTGAAGCTCGAGAGCAGCACCGGCGGCGAGTCCGGGGAGCGGCTGGGGCTCAGCTACGAGTTCGAGTACTGAGGCCTGGAGGGCCCGCGACATGGCGGCCTGCATCAGGCGGCCGCTATACCGTTTCGAAAATGAATCGCCTGCGCTAGTCTCCGGTCATGGAGAGCATGCGCATCCGGTCGGATAGGGTTGATCTGGGTCCTCTACCGGACCTCCTGGGGCATCTGCTGCGGCGAGCCCATACAAGGATGCTGCTGGACTTTTCCGAGAACACAGCCGATGTCGGCGTGACCGCGGGCGAATTCACCCTGCTCTGCCTGGTCGAAGCCAATCCCGGCATCACGCTGGGCCTTCTGGCCAGCGCCGCCGGGCTGGACAAGTCGACTCTGAGCCCGGCCATGCAGCGCTTAACTGAACGGGGTCTGGTGGAGCGCCACGCCGTGAGCGGCGACCGGCGCGCCCAGGCGCTGGAACTGAGCGAGGCCGGACAGCAGGTTCTGGCCCCCCTCAAGCGACGGGTTGCGGAGATGGAGAGCCGGCTGGCGGCGCCGCTCACCGCGGCGGAGCGGGATTGCCTGATGCAACTCCTGCGGAAGCTGAACCGGCTGTCGCCGCCGGCTTCATGCCGCTTTACCGAAGGCGGGCGGCAGGAAGTAGTGTGATCGGTTGATTTGTGGGCGGCCCTGGCGCCCGGCTGGCCTGCCAATCTTTGTTCTTGGCGAATTCGTCGCGCATGGAGAGCCTGCCTTGGGAAGCGCGGGTTCTGCGGACACAGGGCGGGGCGGGCGACGGCAGCACGGCCGGGTGCGTGGCGGGGAAGGCCCCGAGGGAATGGGCCCCGGGGGTTGAGGGTGGACTAGGCGCTGAAGCGGAGGATGGCGAACACCAGGGCCACGGTCGCGATCACCACACCTCTGGTCTGGATAAAGCTGGGCAATCTGGCTGACCCGCCGGAGGGGAAGAGGGCTCCCACCCTGCTCGGCGGTGAGCCTTGGCGCCGCGAGTTCTGCCCTCCCCTGTCGCCCATGGCGGGAATTTCTTGCCAGCCCGATATCGCCGCCCGCTGATCCGCTCTAAAGCCTCTCCTGCCCCTGACAGCCGGGCGACGTTTCGACTCGAGGATGAACGACATGCGTGCCTTCGACGGCCAGCTTTCCGGCAATCGTCCGATCTCCCGCAATCAGGAGGAGAAGAAGCGTCAGCTCCGGGAGCTGAAGGAAGCCCTGGCCGCGCTGAAGCCGCATGCCGCCGCCACGTTGCGGCAGTCCCTGACCGCCAAGATCAAGGCCCTGGAGACGGAGCTGGCGCCGCGCCGCTGAGCCGGGCCGCCGCCCATGCCTCCCTTCCGCCTGCCAGCCACGCCCCTGGCGGGGCTGGGGCTGATGCTGCTCGCCGCGCTCAGCGGCGCCGGGGTGAATGCCTGCTACCGCGCCGCCCTGCGCGATGGCCTGCCCGTGCCGCTGGTGCCCTTTGCCCGCGGTCTGCTCACCCTGGCCTTCCTGCTGCCCTGGATGCTGCGCGGCGGGCTGAATTCGCTCGCCACCCGGCGTCCGTTGCTGCATCTGGCGCGTGGCGCGGCCGGCATCACCTCCTTCCTGCTCAGCCTTCTGGCGATTCTCTGGCTGCCCCTTGCCGATGCGGTGGCGCTGGTCAGCGCCAGGCCGCTCTGGGTGCTGCCGCTGGCCGCCCTGCTGCTGCACGAGAGGGTCCGGCGCGACCGCGCGCTGGCCGCCGGCATCGGCTTTCTCGGCGTGCTGGTCATCGCCCAGCCGGGCGGAGACCTCTCGCCCGGCACGCCGGCGGCGCTGGTCGCCGGCCTGTGCAGCGCCCTGGTGCTGATCTGCTTCAAGGCGCTGTCCAGCACCGAGCCGCCAGCCCGTGTCGTGGCCTGGTACTCGCTGCTCTCGGTGCTGTTCTGGGGGCCGGTCTGCCTGTTCGTCTGGCGCATGCCGAGCCTCCTGGCCCTGGCCATGCTGGTGCTCGGCTCGCTCTTCGCGCTGATCTGCGACCTGGCCGCCTCGGCCGCGGCGCGGCGTGCCGATGTCGGGCTCCTGGCGCCGATGGAGTATGCGCAGATCCCGGCCAGCGCCATGATCGGCTGGGCCGTCTTCTCGGAGCAGCCCGGCTGGGGGCTGGTGGCCGGCACGCTGACCATGCTGGCCGCCACGCTCTACCTGGTCCGCTCGGGCCGCGCCCGGGCCCGCCCCGGCGGCTGAGGGCGGCGGGCCCGGCGGCCGCCCCAGGGCCCCATCTGCCGCCTCAGGCGGGCTTGCCCTCGCCGGGCGCCGGATCGGCCTTGGGGCTGGTGGACGCGGCACCCTGGGCGGTCTTGACCCGGTCCTGCGGGCCCGGGGGCGGCAGTTCGACCTCGATGGCGAGGGTGCTCATATCGCCGCCACGGTCGAGCGAGACGTTCACCGCCTTCGGATCGATGGCGACATAGCGCGCCACCACCTCGATCAACTCCTTCTGCAGCCGCGGCAGGAAGTCGTTGCCGTTGCGGCTGATGCGTTCATGCGCCAGGACGATCTGCAACCGCTCCTTGGCCGCGCCGGCACTGCTGGGTGGCGGCTTGCTCTTGCCGCGAAAGACGTCGAGCCAGCTCATGCGGCCCTCCCCCCGAACAGGCGCGACAGGAAGCCACGCTTCTCCGGATCGAGGAAGCGGTGCGGGCGGTCCTCGCCGAGGAAGCGGGCGACGGCATCCTTGTAGGCCCGGCCGGCATTCGAGGCCTCGTCCAGGATCACCGGATTGCCGGTGTTGGAGGCCTTCAGCACGCTCTCGCTCTCGGGGATGACGCCGAGCAGCGGAATGGCCAGGATCTCGCGGATATCCTCGAGCTTCAGCATCTCGCCCTTCTCGACCCGGTTCGGATCGTAGCGCGTGACGACGAGGTGCTCCTTCACCGGGTCCCGCTTCTCCTCGGCCCGCTTCGACTTCGACTGCAGCACGCCGAGGATGCGGTCGCTGTCCCGGACGGAGGAGACTTCCGGATTGGTGACGACGATGGCCTGGTCCGCGAAATAGAGCGCCAGCAGCGCGCCCTTCTCGATGCCCGCCGGGCTGTCGCAGAGGATGTAGTCGAAATCCTTCGACAGCTCCTCGATGATCGTCGCCACGCCTTCCTTGGTCAGCGCGTCCTTGTCACGCGTCTGGCTGGCCGGCAGGATCGACAGGTTGTCGATCCGCTTGTCGCGGATCAGCGCCTGGCTCAGCTTGGCCTCGCCGCTGATCACGTTGACGATGTCGAACACCACGCGGCGCTCGACACCCATGATCAGGTCGAGGTTGCGCAGACCGACGTCGAAGTCGATGACCACCGTCTTCTTGCCGCTCTGAGCCAGGCCCGTGGCGAAGGCGGCGGAGCTTGTGGTCTTGCCGACCCCTCCCTTGCCCGACGTCACCACGATCACTTGCGCCATTAGGTCTCTCCTCTCTGCCGCCCGGGCCTGTTCGTTCCAGCCTGTTCAGCCCAGCCGGTCGAATCGCATATTCTCGCCGATCAGCCGCACCTGGACGGGCTTGCCGATCGGAGCATCCGTAAGTCCTTCCCGCACCGCGTAGTATCCCGCGATGGAAACCAACTCCGGCTCGAAATTCAACGCGAAGACGCGCGCATCGGTATTATCGGCCCCGCCAGCGATCGCCCGCCCCCGCAGCGCGCCATAGACGTGCACATTGCCGTCCGCAATGACCTCGGCGCCGGGATTGACCGTGCCATTGACGATCAGATCGGCGCCCTGCGCCCAGATGCGCTGTCCCGCCCGGACCGCGTGATCGATCACCATGGTCGGCCGGGACCCGCCCGGCGACGGGGGAGCCGGCGGCTCCGCGGCCGCGGCGGGCTCCGGGGGCGGCGGCGCGAGGTTCACCGCCTCCTCCTTGCCCCCGGCGGTGCGCAGCGGCGGCAGGCCGGCGGACTGGGCGGCGGCGCGCAGCTCCGGCGTGCCCCCCGTGGTGCCGATCGGCATGATCTCGATGGCGCGCAGCTCGGCGGCCAGGCGGCCGAAATCCACCGCGTGCGGCGGCACGTCCAGATCATCCAGCCCCAGCACCAGCGGCGCGAAACGCAGGAAGCCGGGCGCACGGCGGAACTGATCGGCGAGCGCCGGAACGATCACCTCCGGCCTCGGGTCCAGCAGCCGGAGCACCAGCAGGTTGAAGTTCGCGCCGCGCAGCCGGAACGGCTCCAGGCGGGGATTTGCGGCGGGGGCTGACATGGGGGGCGGCGGCCATCCTGCTATCGGGCGTTGCGGAAATCCGGCAGGGCAGGCGCGGCCGGCCGGTCATTCTGCCATCGGACCACACCCTGTTCGCCAGGAATTCTTAACCTATACAGGCGCATCCCCTCCGGGCGAAGCCCCATAGCGCAGGAAGCGCCGCCCGGTCCCCTGGTTTTGCCGCACGCGTGGGCCATTCGCCACAGGCCGACGCCCCTTCCTGAAGGAGATCCGCCATGGCCCAGACCCCGCCCCGCCGCAGCGCGTACCGCTGGTTCCTCGACATGCCCACCCGCTGGGGCGACCAGGACAGCCAGGGCCACGTCAACAACGCGGCCTACTACTTCTATTTCGACACGCTGGTGGCGCGGTTCCTGCACGGCCTGGGCCGCCTGGGCGCGGGCGGGCGCGCCGAGACCTTCGTGGTGGTGGAAACCCTCTGCCGGCATCACGCCCCCGCCTTCTTCCCGGACGTGCTGAGCGGCGGGCTGCGCGTGGCCCGGATCGGGCAGAGCTCCATCCGCTACGAGATCGGCCTGTTCCGGCCCGGCCAGGAGACGGCCTGCGCCGAGGGGCACTTCATCCATGTGCAGGTCGATGCCGCCACCCAGGCGCGCCCCCTGCCCGTGGCGCCGGAACTTCGCGAGGCGCTGGCGCCGCTGATGGCGCCGGACGCCGGGCGGGTCTGACAGCCCGCCGCGCGGCGGCACGGCGGTTGCAAGGCGATGGGACGTCGTCCCGTGGGAGCCGCCCGATGCCTCCAGCCCCGACCGCCTTTGTCTGCCGGTGCCGTCACCACGGCCTCCGCATGTCGCCCATGGCGGCCCGACGGTGATCCGCCCCGACGCCGCGCGCGGCACCTCCCCCCTGCCCCGCTCACGGCCGGCCGGCGGGACGCTCCCCCTGGCGGAGCGCGTCGCCCGGCGGCGCGAGGCCTCGGCCGCGCTCCGGGCCGCGCGGCCTTCCAAGCTCGATCTGCCCTATGCCGCGACGGCGGAGTGCCGATGGGATCTCTTCCCAGCCATCGAGCCTTCCGCGCCCTGCCTGGTGCTGCTGAACGGCGGCGGCTGGGAGGCCGACGGGCGGCCGCAGGCCGGCGCGGTGGCGCATGGCGTGATGGCCCATGGCTGGTCGGCCGCCCTGCCCGGCCACACGCCGGCACCCCAGGCCAGCCTGGCGCGCATCGTGCGGCAGGGCCAGCGGGCGCTGGACTGGCTGATGGCACAGGGCCCGCAGCACGGCATCTCGGGGCCGGTGCTGGTGTGCGGCTGGGGGTCCGGCGCGCATCTGGCGGCGCTGCTGCTCGAACATCCGCGCGTGGTGGCGGGCCTCGGCCTCTCCGGCCTCTATGACCTGACGGCGATGGGCGACCCGCGGCTGGAAGAGACGCTGCAACTGGACGGGCTGGAAATGGCCGTGCTGTCGCCGCAGCACCGGCCGGTGGTCCGCAAGCCCTTCGCCATCGCCTATGGCGAGGAGGAGCCGGCGGCGGCGCGGCGGCAGTCGCGCGCCTTCCATGCCCGGCGGCGGGCGGAGGGCGGGGTCGGCCCGCTGCTCGCCCTGCCGGGCACCGATCAGGAAGGGCTGCTCGACAGCCTCTGCGCCCCGGACGGGCTGCTCTGCCACACCGCCCAGGTGCTGATCGAGGAAAGCGCGCGTTGAGGCGCCGCCCGCCTCAGCCGCGCGTGCCGGCCTCGGCGCTCTTGCGCTCGATCAGCTCGATCTTGTAGCCGTCCGGGTCCTCCACGAAGGCGATCACGGTGGTGCCGAACTTCACCGGCCCCGGCTCGCGCGTGATGCGGGCGCCGGCGGCGCGGAGGGCTTCGCAGGTTGCATAAACATCGGGCACGCCAATGGCCAAATGGCCAAAAGCGTTGCCCAACTCATAGTTATTAACGCCGTAGTTGTAGGTCAGCTCGATCACGCCGGCGCCGCTGCTCTCCGGCGCATAGCCCACGAAGACCAGCGTGTACTTGCCCTCCGGCACGTCGTTGCGGCGCAACTCCTTCATGCCCAGCAGGCGGGTGTAGAAATCGACGCTGCGCTCCAGGTCGCCGACACGGATCATGGTGTGCAGGAAGCTGCTCATGCGCGGATGTCCTTCAGGGTTGCGGCGCGGTCCAAATGGGATCGTTGACATCGATCGCCAACATGAAAAGTCCGGCGGCGTCGGCGGCGGAGACGGTTTCGGCGCGGTCCACCACGATGGTGCCATTGGCCTCGATGGCGATGCCGCGCAGGCCGGCGGCGGCGGCGGCGGCGACGGTGGAGGGGCCGATGGTCGGCAGGTCGATCCGCCGGTCCTGGCCCGGCTTGAGGATCTTGACCAGGACCCCGGCCTCCCCCTCGCGCCGCAGGGCCCCGGCCCGGGCCAGCATGGCGTCGGTGCCCTCGATGGCCTCGACCGCCAGCACCAGACCCTGCTGCACGACGCAGCCCTGGCCGACATCGACGGCACCCAGGGCGCGGACCACGGCGATCCCGCGGCGGATATCCCGGCGCGCCACCTCATCCGGCTGCACGTGGGTGAGCACCGCCGGTTCCGGCACCAGCAGGGCGCCGAGCACGCTTTGCGCCGCCATGGGCCGGAACCCCTCCTCCACCAGGACCTGAAGCACGGCGCGCAGCAGGGAATCATCCCCGCTGAAGGCCCGCATGCCGATCCGGGGCAGCAGGCGGGCGGCACCGGAATCGGGGCGCAGGGAAAGCAGGCTCGGGCGCGTCACCTGCCCCGCCAGCACCAGATCGCGCACCCCGGCGGCCCTCAGCCAGTCCAGCATGCGCCCGGCGGCCCCCAGGCGGCAGACGATATGCGGATAGGTCGCGTAGTCGTCCGGCCGGGCGAAGCCCTCCAGCACCACGACATGCGGCGGGCGCCCCGCCGCGGCGGCGGAAGCCGCGGCGCGCTGCGGCATCTGGCCGCCGCCCACGATCATGCCGATCGGCCCCTGGCCCGGCGCCATCAGCGGTGACGGGGCCGCGAGGCCCGCCGGCACGCCTTCGTTCATCCGGCCGGCCATCGGCTCAATTGGCCTCGCTGTCCTCATCCTCCAGCAGCTCGCGCCCGGCCCGGCACAGGCCGCGACGGCTGTCGGCCCGGATGAAGGCCAGGATCTCGCGCACCGCCGGCTCCGCGCCGAAGGCCTTCTCGGTGGCCGCGACACGGTCCTGGAAGACGCCCGCCGTGCGGAACAGGCTGCGATAGGCGGCGCGCAGCGTATGGATCTGCGACCGCTGGAAGCCGCGCCGCTTCAGCCCGATCAGGTTCAGCCCGGTCAGCCGCGCGCGGTTGCCCAGAACGGCACCGAAGGGGATCACGTCCGCCTCGACGCCGCTCATGCCGCCGATCACCACCTGCCGCCCGATGCGGACGAACTGGTGGATCGCCACGCCGCCGCCGACGAACACCGTGTCGGCGATCTGCACATGGCCGCCGAGCATGACGTTGTTGGCCAGGATGACGTGGTGATCCAACGTGCAGTCATGACCGACATGGGCGGTGCACATGATGAGGCAGTCGGCACCCACGGTGGTCACGCCATGGCCGCCGACGCTGCCGCGGTGGATGGTGGCATGCTCGCGGATCAACGTCCGCGGCCCGATGACGACGCGGGTCGGCTCGCCCTTGTACTTCAGGTCCTGCGGGGCTAGCCCGATGGTGGCGAAGGGGCTGACCTGCACGCCGTCACCGATCTCGGCATGGCCCTCGACCACGACATGCGAGGCCAGCACGACCCCTTCGCCCAGCACCGCATCGGCGCCAACCAGGCACCAGGGCCCGATGCGGCAGCCCGGCCCGATGCTGGCGCCTTCCGCGACGAGGGCGGTGGGGTGGATTTCGGCTGCCGGATCGATCCGGCCGGTTTTCTGCAACACGCGATCGAGCATCCCGCTCAATGGTCCATGATCATGGCGGCATAGCTCGCCTCGGCCACCGCGACACCGTCCACACGGGCGACGGCCTTGAACTTCCAGACCGCGCCGCGCTGGCGCTCCTTGACGATGTGGATGCGGAGCTGATCCCCCGGGCCAACGGGGCGGCGGAACTTGGCGTTCTCGACGCTCATGAAGTAGACGATCTTGCCATGCGCGCTCGGGCCCAGCGTCTCCACCACGAGGACAGCGGCGGTCTGCGCCATCGCCTCGATGATCAGCACCCCCGGCATGACCGGATGACTGGGGAAATGGCCCTGGAAGAATGGCTCGTTGATCGTCACGTTCTTGATGCCGATGGCGCTCTCGCCCAGCACCATGTCCACCATGCGGTCGACCAGCAGGAAGGGATAGCGGTGCGGGATGGCCCGCATGATGCGGGCGATGTCGCAGCTTTCCATCACGGTCCGCGCCTCACCGTCACCAGGGACGCCCTGTTCCCGGGCCGCCTGTTCTTGCTGGTCCATGCCGATCAGTCCGTTGTCCCGGCCGCGATCCGCGGCCCCTTCTGTTCTGCCAAAAGCCAAAATCGCGGGATGGCGTCGCCATCCCGGTCACTCCGAGTCTCCTGGAAACCTGACGGCGGGCACGCCCCCGCCGCACGTCTCAACTCCCCTCGGCGTCCTTCCGTTTCCGGGCGCCGAGCTTCCGCAGATACAGGGCGGCCCGCAAGGCATCCTTGACCGGCATGGCCGGCGATCCCGTCACGTCCTGTCCGGCGGGGATGTCGCTTTGCACCCCGGCCTGGGCGCCGATGCGGGCCTTGCTGCCAATCTTCAGATGCCCGGTCAAGCCGGCTTGGCCGGCGATGGTGACATAGTCGCCCAGCCGCGTGGAGCCGGAGATGCCCACCTGGGCGACGATCACGCAGCCCCGCCCGGTCACGACGTTGTGTCCGATCTGCACCAGGTTGTCGAGCCGCGTACCGCGCCCCAGCACGGTGTCGCCCATGGCGCCGCGATCGACGCAGGCATTGGCGCCGATCTCCACCTCATCCTCCAGGACCACGCGGCCCAGCTGCGGGATGGTCACGAAGCGGCCCTCGGGCGTCGGCGTGAAGCCGAAGCCCTCCTGGCCGACCCGCGCGCCCTGGTGCAGGGTCACCCGATCCCCCGCCAGGCAATAATAGGCGCTGGCATGAGCGCCGATGCGCCCGCCCGCGCCGAAGACACAGCCCGGCCCGATCACCGCATGCGGACCGACCACGCAGCCCGGCCCGAGCCGGGCGCCGGCACCGATCACGGCATAGGGGCCGACCTCGCACCCCTCCTCCAGCACCGCATCGGCCGCCACGGTTGCGGTCGGGTGGATCCCGGGGGCCGGGGCGGGGCGGGGATGGAACAGCGCCGCGATTCGGGCGAAGGCCAGATGCGGCGCCGGGGTGACAAGAGCCACCATGCCCGCGGGCACGGCGCCGGCGAGATCCTGGGGCAGGATCACCGCCCCCGCCCCGCTCGCCCGCAGGGCATCCAGATGGCGGCGGCCGTCCAGGAAGGCGACATCCCGCGGCCCCGCCTCGGCGAGCGGCGCGACGCCCTGGAACAGGCGCCCGCCATCGCCCTCGAACCGCAGACCCGCGACCTCCGCCAGCCGCGACAGCGGCTGGGGCCCCGTTGCCGGGTGGAAGCGCGGATCCGCCGTCACGCGGTCAGTTCCGGCGCTGCGGCTGGCCCTGGCGGGCCGCGGGCGTGGACGCCGGGGTCGGCTCCTCCGGCGCGATATTGACGCTCTTGATGACCTTGTTGAGCTGGGCCGACACCTCGCCGGTCAGATCGAAGGGCGGCTCGTTGAAGATCACCAGCGGGCGCGGCAGCACCAGGTTGACCTTGCGGCTGGCCGAGACCTGCCGGATGACGATGGCCAGCGCCTGCTCGATCTCCTGCAGGCTCTGCTGCGCCGCCTGCTCGATGTTGCGGCTGCGGTCGCGGAAGACGCGCTGCGCGTCCGTCACCCGCTCCTGCAGGTCACGCTCCTTGTTGCGCAGCTCCTCGGGCGAGAGCGTGCTGCGCTGATTGGCGAGCTGCTGCTGCTCCTCGCGCCAGCGGTTCTGCTCGCGCTGCAGATCGTCGTTCAGCTTCTGCCGCCGCTTCTCGATCTCCTCCCGCACCTGGTTGAAGGCGGTCGAGTTGCGCTGCACCTCCGGCACATCGACGATGCCGATGACGGCGGCCGGCGGCGGCTCGCCCGGAGGCAGCGGCGCGGGATTGGCCTGCACGGCGCGCGGCGGCTGCGCCGGGCGCTGCTGCGGCGGACGTTGCTGCTGCTGCTGCGGCTGCGCCTGGGCCGGGCGCTGTTGCTGCTGCTGGTTGGGAACGAACCACTCCTGCTGCTGCTGCGCCACGGCCGAGCCGCCGGCCATCAGGCTCGAGGAGAACAGGACCGCGGCCAGCGCCGAGGATGCGCGTCGCGCCATGGTGGAAACTCCGTGGAAGCTCAGAAGCGCGTCCCGAAGCCGAAGCGGAAGACCTGCGTCTCGTCGTAGGACTTCTTCACCACGGCCTGGGCCACGTCGATGTTGATCAGCCCGAAGGGGCTGCGCCAGGAAATGCCGACGCCGGCGCCGACGCGGGGCGCGGAATCGTCGACGATGTTGGGAGCGGAGTCGATGCCGGTCAGCGCGCCGACATCGACGAAAGCCCGGCCGATCAGGCCCAGCTCGGAGGGCACGGGCAGCGGGAAGCGCATCTCCGTGCTCTGCGTCCACATGGTGCGGCCGCCGAGCGAATCGCGCGTGTTGATGTCGCGCGGGCCGACGCCCGCGACGGAGAAGCCGCGCAGGTTCTCGCCGCCCAGGAAGAAGCGGTCGATGATGCGCTCATCCTTGCCGCCATAGCTGGCCATGCCGGCGACGCCGCCGGACACCGCCAGGACATAGTCGGGATCGCCCAGCAGCCGCTCGAAGGGGATGTAATAGGTGCCGTCCAGGCGGCCGCGGACATAGTTCACGTCGCCGCCAAGACCGGCGAGATCGGTCGCGAGGCGGACGACGTAGCCGCTGCGCGGATCGAGGCGGGAGTCGCGCGTGTCATAGGTCAGCGTCTGGCTGATCTGCGACAGCCAGGTGACGCCCCGCTGCTCCTTGATGTAGATCGAGGCGTCATCGTTCACGTTGAAGACGTTGCGGCGCGACAGGGTATAGGCCCAGGACTGGCGCAGCCGCTCATTGAACTCGTAGCCGGCGCGCACGCTGAAGCCGGCGCGGCGCTCCTCATAGCCCGAATAGTCGGTCAGATCGCGCTGGATGAAGAAGACATCCCCGCCGACCGAGAGATTGCGGTCCAGGAAGGACGGGTCGGTGACCGAGAGGTCGACCTGGCTGCGGCGCTGGGCGATGGTGGTGTTGATCCGCGCGTCGATGCCGGTGCCCATCAGGTTGCGCTCGCGCAACCCGACATCGGCCAGCGCGCCGGCATCCGTCGAATAGCCGCCGCCCAGCGAGATCTCGCCGGTGGCGCGCTCGGCGATCCTGGTGTCGAGAACCACCCGGTCCTGTCCGGAGGGGACGGGGGTGATGGTGACGGCCGAGAAGTAGCCCAGATCCTGGATGCGCTGGCGCGAGCGCCGGACCTGCGCGGCGTTGAAGGCGTCGCCCTCGGCGAGGCGCATCTCGCGGCGGATCACGCGGTCCTGGGTGCGGGTGTTGCCGGTGATGTCGATCCGCTCGACATAGGCCCGCTGCCCCTCGGTGACGTCGAACACCACGTCGATGGTGTTGGCGGCACGGTCGCGGGTGATCCGGGGCTCGACGTCGACGAAAGGCGCGCCGGCCAGGTTGGCCTCGTCGATCAGCGTCTGCTGCATGCGCTCGACGGCGCTGCCGTCGTACCAGTCGCCGGAATAGATCTCCAGCACGCGCTGCAGCCGCTCGGCGGTCACGTTGCGCAGGCTGGACTGGATCTCCACCTTGCCGAAGCGGTAGCGCGGCCCCTCGGTCAGGGTGAAGGTGACGAAGAAGCCGCTGCGGTCGGGCGCGAGCTCGGCGGCGGCGCCGGTGACGTTCACGTCGGCATAGCCCTGCCGCTCATAATAGCGGCGCAGCAATTCGCGATCGAAGTTCAGCCGCTCCGGCTCATAGGTGTCGGAGGAGGAAAAGGGCCGGTACCAGGCCGCTTCGCGCGAGGAGACGACTTCCTTCAGGCGGCTGTCCGAAAAGGATTCGTTGCCGACGAAGTTGATGCGGCTGATCAGGGCCACATCGCCCTCGGTGATCTCGAAGACCACATCGACGCGGTTCTGGTCCCGCTCGATGATCTTCGGCTCGACCCGGGCGGCGAAACGGCCCCGGCGCGCATAGAGGTCGAGCAGCTTCTGCCGGTCGGCCTGGGCGGCGGCGGGGGTGAAGACGGCGCGCGGCCGCAGCTGGATCTCGCCGCGCAGCGTGTCGTCGGAGAGCTTGCTGTTCCCCTCGAAGGCCACCTGATTGACGCTCGGATTCTCCTGAACCCGCACGATCATGCGGCCCCCCTCGCGGCTGATCTGCACGTCGCGGAACAGGCCGGTGGCGAAGAGGGTGCGCAGGCTGCGATCCTGGCGCTCGCCGTCGAAGGCATCGCCCGGTTGCAGCAGCATATAGGAGCGGATCGTGTCCGCCTCGATGCGCTGATTGCCCTGGATCTCGATCTGGCTGATCACGCCGCCAGCGGGCTGGGCCGCGGGCGGACCGGGCCGGCGTGGCTGGGCCATGGCCGTCGGCGGCAGCAGGGCGGGCACCAGGCAGGTGGCGGCAAGCAGAAGAGCGCGGGTAGCGTTCAAAGGTCGAATCCGGAGCCGGTGGATGGGAGCCCATGGAAAGGCCCCCGGATAGGCGAAGGGAAAACAACCGAAAACAAGGCGTCTCGGGCGGCGGGAGACTAGCGGGGAAAACCGTGGCCCGCCACCCCCGCCTGATCGGTTGCCACGATCCGGCCCGCCGCCGCTCGCGCGGGGGTTGAATATCCCACCAGGCGCGCCGCTAGCCGCCCAGGCTGCTGACCCAGCGGACCACGCCCATGCCCGAGAGGTCGTTCCAGGTGGCGAAGATGAACAACGCGATCAGCAGGGCGAATCCGGCGCGGAAGCCGTACTCGATGGCGCGCGGCGGCAGGGGCCGGCCGCGGATCGCCTCGGCGGCGTAGAACAGCAGATGGCCGCCATCCAGCATGGGGATTGGGAAGAGGTTGATCAGCGCCAGGTTCACCGACAGCACGGCCATGAAGGAGATCAGGCTGGGCAGGCCCAGCTCGGCCACCTGACCGGAGAGCTGGGCGATGCGCAGGGGGCCGCCCAACTCCTCCGTGCCGCGCTGGCCCGCGATCATCTGCCAGAGCCCCGCCAGGGTCTGCACCGTCACGTCCCAGGTCTGGGTCACGCCGGCCGCCATGGCGCTGAACGGGTTCAGGCGGCGGAACTCCGCCGCCCCGCCCGAGACACCGAGCATCCCGACACTGGCGCCATTCACCTCCCGCGGTTCCGGGATGGCGGTCAGGGTGCGCTCCTCGTCCCCACGCTGGATTCGCACCGCCACCGGCTGCCCCGGGCGCGGTTGGATGTGGCGCTGCAACTCCTCGAAGCGGCGCACCGGCGCGCCGTCCAGGCTGAGGATGCGGTCGCCCGGCAGGAGGCCAGCCCGCTCGGCGGCGCTGCCGGCGACCACCGTGCCCACGATGGCGCTGGGCTGCGGCTGCCCGACCGTCATGTAGAGGCCGCCGAACAGCACGGCGGCGAGCAGGAAGTTGGCCACGGGCCCGGCGGCGACGACGATCGCCCGGTCCTTCACCGGCTTGTCGTGGAAGGTGCGGCCGGGCTTCCATCCGGCGCGCTGCTCCGGCGTCGCTTCGTCCGGCCCTTCCTGCCCGTGCAGCTTCACGAAGCCGCCGAGCGGCAGCCAGGAGACCCGCCACTCCGTGCCGTAACGGTCGGTCCAGCTGCGGATGCGCCTGCCGAAGCCGACCGAGAAGACCTCCACATGCACCCCGCGCCAGCGGGCGGCCAGGTAGTGGCCGAGCTCATGGATGAAGACGAGCACGCCCAGCACCACGATGAAGGCGAGGATCGAGCGCAGCGGCTCAGGCAGGAAGTCCAAGGTCACGTCTCCGGCCCGCGGCAAGCTCCGGCGGGCGTCTGTTCAGGCGGCGCGTCGGGCCGCACGCGCCAGGGCATCCTGCCGCGCCAGCCCGTCCAGCGCCAGCACGGCATCGAGATCCGGTGTCTGCGGCGCGCCCAGCGCCTCCAGCGCCTCCTCGACCACCACGGCGATGTCGAGGAAGCCGAGCCGACGCTGCAGGAAAAGGCCGACGGCGACCTCGTTCGCGGCATTCAGAATGGTGGTGGCCCCTGCCCCCGCCCGCAAGGCCTCGCGCGCCAGGCGCAGGCAGGGGAAGCGCCCGGGATCGGGCGGGAAGAAATCGAGCCGCGCCAGGGCCGCCAGGTCCAGCCGGGGCACCTCCACCGCCATGCGCTCCGGCCAGGCCAGGGCATGGGCGATCGGTGTCCGCATGTCCGGCGTACCGAGCTGGGCCAGCAGCGAGCCGTCCGTGTACTGCACCAGGCCGTGCACCGCCGATTGCGGATGCACCAGCACCTCGATGCGCGGCTCCGGGATGGGGAAGAGCCGTGCCGCCTCGATCAGCTCGAGGCCCTTGTTCATCATGCTGGCGGAATCGACGCTGATCTTGGCGCCCATCGACCAGACCGGGTGCCGGACCGCCTGCTCCGGCGTGACCCGCGCCATCTGCTCCGGCGCCATCTCGCGGAAGGGGCCGCCCGAGGCGGTCAGGATGATCTTCTCCACCGCGCCGGGCCGGGCGGCGTCGAAGGCCTGGAAGATCGCGTTGTGCTCCGAATCCACCGGCAGCAGCGTGGCGCCGGCCTGCCGCGCGGCGGCCAGCACCAGATCGCCGGCGCAGACCAGCGCCTCCTTGTTGGCCAGGGCCAGGGTGCCGCCACGCCGCAGCGCCGCCAGGGCCGGCTGCAATCCGGCGGCGCCCACGATGGCCGCCATGGTCCAGTCCGCCGGCAGGGAGGCGGCGGCGGCCACGGCGGCGGGGCCGCAGTCATGCGCGATGCCGCTGCCCTTCAGCCGCTCGGCCAGCTCGGCCCCGGCGGCCGGATCGGCCAGCACGGCCAGGCGCGGGCGCAGCCGCAGGGCCTGCTCCGCCAGGCCGGCGGCATCACGGCCGGCGACCAGGGCGGTGACGGTGAAGCGGCCCGGCGCGGCGGCATCGAGCAGGGCGACGGTGCTGCGCCCCACCGAGCCCGTGCTGCCCAGGATGGTGACGCTACGCGGGCTCATCGCCACAGCGGCACGCCATAGCCGACCCCGAAGGCCAGCAGGGCGGCGACCGGCGCCGCGGCCAGCAACCCGTCCAGCCGGTCGAGCAGCCCGCCATGCCCAGGGATCAGCATCGAGGAATCCTTCACCTTGAAGCGGCGCTTCACCGCGCTTTCCAGCAGGTCGCCCAACTGGGTCGCGACGCCGAGCAGGGCGGCCACGGCCAGCACCTTGACGGCATCCGGATTGCCCGGCGCCAGCCAGTCGGCCGCCAGCCAGCCGACCGCCATCGACGAGGCCAGCCCGCCGGCGGCGCCGGACCAGGTCTTGCCGGGCGAGATCGCCGGGGCGAGCTTCGGCCCCCCGAGAAGCCGGCCAACGAGATAGGCGCCGATGTCGCTCGCCCAGACCACCAGGAAGAGGAAGAAGACATTGCCGCGCCCGGCCTCGTTGTCGTGCCGCAGCTCGATCAGCGCGATGCCGGCTAGGCCGATATACAGGACACCCAGCGCCAGCCAGCTCGCCGGCGGCGGCGGCCCCGTCCGGCGGCGAAGCCGCGGCGCCGTCAGCCAGACCGCCAGGGAGCCGAGGACGAGCACCGCCAGGGCCAGGTGGCTGAACTGGAACACCGCCAGCGCGCAGGCGAGAAAGACCACCGCCGGCACCGCCATGCCGGGCCAGAGATGGCTCCGTAATCCGCAGAGCCGCACCCATTCCCAGGTGAGCACCGCCACCGCGATGGTCATCAGCCCGGTCCAGGCCAGCGCGCCGAGCCAGATGCAGAGCAGGGCCCCGGGGCCGAGCACCAGGGCCGAGAGGGCGCGCTTGCGCAGGTCGCGCCACCGCTTTGCCGCGGCGGGACTTTCCGGCGTCATGCCTCAGCCGGCGCCGACGCCGAAGCGGCGGTTGCGGCTGCGATACTCCGCCAGGGCCTGTTGCAGATGCGGGGCGTCGAAATCCGGCCAGAGCACGTCGAGGAACACGAACTCGGCATAGGCCGCCTGCCAGAGCAGGAAGTTGGACAGGCGCTGCTCGCCCGAGGTGCGGATGATCAGGTCGGGGTCCGGCATGTCGCGCGTCGCCAGATGCCGCGCCAGGCCCCCCTCGTCCACCTGGTCCGGATCGAGCCGCCCGGCGGCGACCTCGCGCGCCAGGGCGCGGGCGGCGGCGGCGATTTCCGCCCGGGCGCCGTAGGAGAGCGCGACCGTGAGGTTGAGGCGGGTGTTGTGCGCCGTCGCGGCCTCGGCCGCCTCGATCGCCGAGACCGTCTCCGGCCCGAAGCGGTCACGCTCGCCGATGACCCGAAGGCGCACGCCATTCTTCGCCAGCGATCCCACTTCCCGCCGCAGATAGACGCGCAGCAGGCCGGTGAGGTCGCGCACCTCGTCGGCCGAGCGGCGCCAGTTCTCCGAGGAGAAGGCGAAGAGCGTCAGCCAGGGGATGCCGGCATCGGCCGTGGCCTGGATGGCCCGGCGCACCGCGTCCACCCCGGCCTTGTGGCCGATCGCGCGCGGCAGGCCGCGGGCCTTCGCCCAGCGGCGGTTGCCGTCCATGATCAGGCCGATATGCAGCGGGCCCTGCTGAGGCTCCGCCGGCACCGGCAGCGCCGCCAGGGCGACGCCGGCATTGAGGGGCGCGGCGCTCATTCTGCTGGTCAGACCGCCTTGATGTCCTTTTCCTTCTCGGCGAGCAGCTCATCGACCTTCTTGATGTTCAGGTCGGTCAGCTTCTGCACCTCGTCGGACCAGGTCTTGGCGTCATCCTTGCCGATCTCGGACTTCTTCTCCCAGCCCTTGATCTGTTCCATGCCATCGCGGCGGACGCCCCGCACGGCCACCTTGGCGGCCTCGGCGTACTTCGCCGCCTGCTTGGCGAGATCGTTGCGGCGCTCCTGGCTCAGCGGCGGCAGCGGCACGCGGATGGTCTGGCCCTCGGCCTGGGGGTTGAGGCCGAGGCCCGAGTCACGAATGGCGATCTCGACCGCCTTCACCGCCGAACGGTCCCAGACCTGGACGGACAACATGCTCGGCCCCGAGACCGAGACATTCGCCACCTGGGCCAGCGGCTGGTTGGCGCCATAGACCTCGACCCGGATCGGCTCCAGCAGCGCCGGGGAGGCGCGGCCGGTGCGCAGGCCGGAGAACTCCTTGCGCAGCGACTCCAGGGCACCCTCCATGCGGCGGGTCAGATCCTGCTTCAGCGTGTTCAGATCGGCAGGTGCGGCCATGGCCAGTGCCTCCTTCTCTCTGCTCTTATTGGTCCACCACCGTGGTGAAGCGGCCCTCGCCCTGCATCACGGCGGTGAAGGCGCCCGGCTCGTGGATGTTGAAGACGACGATCGGCAGCTTGTTCTCGCGCGCCAGGCTGATGGCCGCGGCATCCATCACCGCGAGATCGCGCGCCAGCATGTCGAGATAGGTCAGGGTGGTGTAGCGCTCGGCCTGCGGATTCTTGCGCGGATCGGCGGAATAGACCCCGTCCACCTGCGTGCCCTTCAGCAGCGCCTGGCAGCCCATCTCGGCGGCGCGGAGGGCGGCGGCGGTGTCGGTCGTGAAGAAGGGATTGCCGGTGCCGGCGGCGAAGATCACCACCCGCCCCTTCTCCATGTGCCGCTCGGCGCGGCGGCGGATGAAGGGCTCGCAGACGCTGCTCATCGGAATCGCCGACTGCACCCGCGTCGGCACGCCGATCTTCTCCAGCGCGTTCTGCATGGCCAGGGCGTTCATCACGGTGGCCAGCATGCCCATGCTGTCGGCCTGGGTGCGGTCCATCCCGGAGGAGGCGCCGGCGACGCCCCGGAAGATATTGCCGCCGCCCACCACGACGCAGACCTCGACGCCGAGATCGACCACGTCCTTGATGTCCCCGGCGATCGCCCGGACGGTGCCGGTGTCCAGCCCGTAATCCCGCCCTCCCATCAGAGCCTCACCCGACAGCTTGAGGAGGACGCGCTTGTAGGTCGGGGCGGACATGGGTCTGGTTCCGGGCACAAGAGTCATGAAGGGGCGCGGCACGATAGGCAGCCGCTACTCCCGCAGCAAGGCCATGAACCGGCCCGGCGGAGGTACAGCCTTTAAAATCAGACAATATGACGCGAATAAGACGAGGCGCGGGAGGGCGAACCCTCCCGCCCTTCACATTTCAGCCAGCGGTCCCGGCCGCGGCGGCGACCTCGGCGGCGAAGTCGCTGCTTTCCTTCTCGATGCCCTCACCGAGCTGGAAGCGGGCGAAGCCCGTCAGCTTGGCGCCGGCCTTCTGGACGATGGACTTCACGCGGCTCTCGCCATCATGCACCCAGACCTGCTCCAGCAGCACCACTTCCTCGTAGTACTTGCGGACCCGGCCCTCGACCATCTTCTCGATGATGTTGTCGGGCTTGCCGGAGGCGCGCGCCTGCTCGGTCAGCACCGCCTTCTCTCGCTCCAGCGCCGAGGGATCGACCGCCGAGACGTCGAGCGCGTCGGGGCGGGCGGCCGCGACATGCATGCCGATCTGGCGACCCAGCGTCTCCAGCGCCTCCAGCTCGGAGGCGGCCTCCAGCGCCACGACCACGCCGATCTTGCCCAGGCCCGGCTTCACCGCCGAGTGGACATAGGTCGCCACCGTGCCCGAGGGCACCGTCAGGCGCCGGGCGCGGCGGATGGACATGTTCTCGCCGATGGTGGCGATCAGCCGGGTCAGCTCGTCCTGCACCGAATGGGTGGTGCCGGGATAGGTCGCCGCCTTGAGCTGCTCGACATCCTCGCCCACCGAGAGGACCAGCCCGGCCACCTCGGCGACGAAGTTCTGGAACATCTCGTTGCGCGCCACGAAGTCGGTCTCGGCATTGACCTCGACCATGCCCGCCACCTGCGGGCCCGTCGCGGTGCCGATCAGCCCCTCGGCGGCCACGCGGCCGGACTTCTTCGCCGCGGCGGCGAGGCCCTTCTTGCGCAGCCAGTCGATGGCCGCCTCGGCGTCGCCGTTGTTCTCGACCAGGGCCTTCTTGCAGTCCATCATGCCCGCGCCGGTCTTCTCGCGCAGGTCGCGGACCATCAGGGCCGTCACTTCAGCCATATCACTCGCTCCTGTCGGACGGATCGATCAGTCAGGCCTGCGGCGCGACCGGGGCATCGGGACCGCCCACGGCGGCCTCGGCCTCCGCCACGGCGGCACCCTCGACGCCCTCGACCACCGGCAGCTCCTCGGCACCCAGGTCCTCGGACGCGCCGAGATCGACGCCGGAGGCCTGCAGCTCGGCGCTGATGCCGTCGAAGACGGCGCCGGCGACCAGGTCGCAATACAGGTTGATGGCGCGGATGGCGTCGTCATTGCCCGGGATCGGGAAGGCCACGCCCTCGGGATCGGCGTTGGAGTCGACCACGGCCACGACGGGGATGCCGAGCTTGTTGGCCTCCTCGATCGCCAGCTTCTCCTTCACCACGTCGATGACGAAGATGATGTCCGGCAGGCCGCCCATCTCGCGGATGCCGCCCAGCGCGCGGTCGAGCTTCTCGCGCTCGCGGGTCAGCATCAGGACCTCCTTCTTGGTCAGGCCCTGGGTGTTGCCGGCGAGCTGCTCGTCCATCTGCTTCAGGCGCTTGATGGAGCCGGTGATGGTCTTCCAGTTGGTCAGCATGCCGCCGAGCCAGCGGTGGTTGACGTAGTACTGGCCGCAGCGGGTCGCCGCGTCCGCCACATACTCCGCCGCCGCCTTCTTGGTGCCGACGAAGAGCACGCGGCCGCCGCCCGCCACCACGTCGCGGATCGTGCGCAGCGCGCGGTCCAGCATCGGCACGGTCTGCTGCAGGTCCAGGATATGCACCTGGTTGCGCACGCCGAAGATGTAGGGCGCCATGCGCGGGTTCCAGCGGCGGGTGTGGTGGCCGAAATGGACACCGGCCTCGAGCAGCTGGCGCAGGGAAACTTCTGGCATCGCCATGGTGGCGGTCCTTCCTTCAGGTCACGTCCGGTTGAGCCTCCGCGGCGCTTCGCCCCTTTCGGGGACCGGACCCTGTCACCTGCGGGTGGAAGGGCGCGCCGCGTGCGGATTTGCCGGCGCGGGGACGTCCCGCGCCGGCGGGGGCGATATAGGCGGATGGGCCGCCGCTGGCAAGAAATCCCTGGCCCGCGGGCGCCAGCGGATAGCGGCGTCAGGCCGGCAGCACCTCGACGCCGGGGACCACCTTCATCGCCTGGGCCAGGCGGGGCGAGACGTTCCAGTGCCCCGGCAGGGCGACCTCGACCTCCTGCGCCGGGCCCAGGCGCGGCACCAGCACGACGCGGCCCCGGCCGGGCCCCTCCTTCTCCAGCATGGCGCGGATCGGCGCCACGGCCTCGGCCGCCTCGATCCTGAGGCGCAGCATCTGCCCCACCCCCGCCGCCGCCTTGTCTAGGGATTCGAGGCCCTGGGCGGTCAGGCGCAGCGTCTCGCCCTCCATGCGCGCCTCGGCGGTGACCAGAAGGGCGTTGCCCTCGAAGAGCAGCGCCCGGTTCTTCAGCAGCACCTCGGAGAAGAGCGTCACCTCGGTGCTGCCGCTGGCATCCGAGAGGCGCAGCCAGGCCATGCGGCTGCCGGTCCGGGTGGTGCGCTCCTTGCTGTTGACCACGGTGCCGGCGATCCTGAGGACCCCCGCCCCCGCCTCGGCGCGCTGCTGCAGCTGGGCGATCGGCACGGCACGCAGCTTCCTCAGCACATCCCGGTAGGTGTCGAGCGGATGGGCCGAGAGGTGGAAGCCGACCGCCTCGGCCTCCTGGCTGAGCCGTTCCAGCTCCGGCCAGTCCTGCACCTCCGGCAGGCGCAGCGGCTCGGGCCGGGAGTCGCCGCCGCCGAACAGGCCGATCTGGCTCGAGACCCGCTCCTCGGCGCTGGCCTGGGCGCGGCGCAGGATGACCTCGGCGCTGGCCGCCATCCGCGCCCGGTTCTTCTCCAGACTGTCGAAGGCGCCGGCCCGCGCCAGATTCTCCAGCTGCATCTTGTTGAGCAGCTTGGGATCGACCCGGCCGGCGAACTCCGCCACCGAGGCGAAGGGCCCCCGAGCGTCGCGCGCCCGCACCAGATCCCGCATCGCCTGCAGCCCGACGCGCTTGACGGCGGCGAGCGCGAAGCGGATCGCCTGCCCGCCATCCTCCCGGCGCTCGACGCGGAACTCGGCCGCCGAGCGGTTCACGTCCGGCGGCAGCACGGGGATGCCGAGCCGCGAGGCCTCCTGCATGTGGTTGGCGAGCTTCTCGGTCTTGTCCATGTCGAGCGTCATGGAGGCGGCCAGGAAGGCGACCGGATAATTCGCCTTCAGCCAGGCGGTCTGGTAGGCGACCAGCGCATAGGCGGCCGCGTGCGACTTGTTGAAGCCGTATTCCGCGAACTTCTCCATCAGGTCGAAGATCTCGCCGGCCTTGCCTTCCGGCACGCCGTTCCGCACCGCGCCCTCGACGAAGATCCTGCGCTGGGCCTCCATCTCGGAGCGGATCTTCTTGCCCATGGCGCGGCGCAGCAGGTCGGCGCCGCCCAGCGAATAGCCGGCCACGTCCTGGCTGATCTGCATGACCTGCTCCTGATAGACCAGGATGCCGTAAGTCTCCTCCACCAGATGGCGCATGGAGGGGTGCACCGGCTCCCAGGGCTCGCCATGCTTGCGGGCGCAATAGGCCGGGATATTGGCCATCGGGCCCGGCCGATAGAGCGAGACGGCGGCGATCAGGTCCTCGAAGCGGTCGGGGCGCATCATGCGGAGGCAGTCGCGCATGCCCTGGCCCTCGAACTGGAACACGCCGGCGGAATCGCCCCGCGCCAGCATCTCGTAGGTCTTCCGGTCGTCGAGCGGGATCTTCGCGAGGTCGATCGTCTCGCCCTCCTCGCGCAGGATCCCCACCGCGCGCTCGAGCACCGTCAGCGTCTTGAGGCCGAGGAAGTCGAACTTCACCAGGCTCGCATTCTCGACGTACTTCATCGAGTACTGCGTCACCAGCATGTCCGACCGCGGATCGCGGTAGAGCGCCACGGTGTCGATCAGCGGCTTGCGCCCGATGACGACGCCCGCCGCGTGGGTGGAGGCGTTGCGGTACAGCCCCTCCAGCACCAGGGCGGTCTCCATCAGACGGGCGACCGTCTCGTCCGCCTCGCGCATCTCCTGCAGGCGCGGCTCGCCGTCGATGGCCTGCTGCAGCGTCACCGGCTTGGCCGGGTTGAAGGGGATCAGCTCGGCGATCTTGTTGACCTGCCCGTAGGGCATCCCCATGACCCGGCCGACATCCCGCACCACCGCCTTGGCCTGCAACCGGCCGAAGGTGATGATCTGCGCCACCCGGTCCTCGCCATACTCGCGGCGGACGTACTGGATCACCTCGTCGCGGCGGTCCTGGCAGAAGTCGATGTCGAAATCCGGCATCGAGACGCGCTCGGGGTTCAGGAAGCGCTCGAAGAGCAGGCCGAAGCGCAGCGGGTCGAGGTCGGTGATCAGCAGCGCCCAGGCGGCCACCGAGCCGGCGCCCGAGCCACGCCCCGGCCCGACCGGAATGTCGTTCTGCTTGGCCCACTGGATGAAGTCGGCGACGATCAGGAAATACCCCGAGAAGCCCATCTTCTCGATGACGTCGAGTTCGAAGTTCAGCCGCTCGCGATAGGCGGCGCGGTCCTTTTCCCCCGGCGGCGTGCCCTGCGCATCGAGCCGCACCTCCAGGCCGCGCCGCGCCATGTCGCGCACCGTCTCGGCCTCGGTCATGCCGGGCTGGACCTTGGGGCAGACCGGCAGCTCGGGCTTGCGCGTCTCCGCCATGACCGTGCAGCGCCGCGCGATCGCCAGGGTGTTGTCACAGGCCTCGGGCAGGTCGCGAAACAGGGCCCGCATCGCCTCGGCGGACTTGAAGTGATGCTCCGGCGTCACGCGGCGGCGGTCCGTCTCGGCCAGGGTGCGCCCCTCGGCGATGCAGAGCAGCGCGTCATGCGCCTCGTACATCTCGGGCCGGGCGAAGTAGATGTCGTTGGCGGCGGCGACCGGCAGGTCCGCGGCATCGGCGAGCGCCAGCAGGGCGGGGTCGAGAACGCGCTCGATCTCCAGCCCATGGCGCGTCATCTCCACCACCAGGCGGTCGTCCGTGAAGCTCTCCCGCAGGGCATGCAGCAGCCGCAGCGCCGCGTCCCGCCGCCCTTCCTGCAGGAGACGGCCCAGCGGACCGGTGGTGCTGGGCCCGGTGAGCAGGATGACGCCCGCGGCATGCTGCTTCAGCAGCTCGAGCGTGACCGCCGGCCGGCCGCTGGGATCGTCGCGCAGGAAGCCCTGGGAGGAGAGCCGCTGCACGTTCTCCAGCCCTTCCGCGTTCATGGCCAGCGCCACCACCGGATCGGGCGGCAGGCGCAGCACCTCGGGCCGCTCGTCCGCCGCGCCGCGCGAGAGGAAGAGCTGGCAGCCCATGATGGGCTGCACGCCCTTGCCCGAGCAGGCCTTGGCGAATTCCAGCGCGCCGAACATGTTGGCGGTGTCGGTCAGCGCCAGGGCCGGCATGTCCTGTGCCCTGGCCAGCTCGGCCAGCTTCTCCGTCTTGATCGCCCCCTCGGCGAGGGAATAGGCGGAGTGGGCGTGGAGATGGACGAAGCTGGCGGTCATCCCGGCAGTTTAGCAGAAGCCGCCGCCGAAGGCAGGCCGCGCCGCGGAGTCGGCGCGGTCAGGCCACCACCACCTGTCCGTCCCGCAAGGTGACCACCCGGTCCATCCGCGCCGCCAGCTCGGGATTGTGCGTCGCGATCAGCGCCGCCAGCCCGGCGCCCCGCACCGCCGCCAGAAGCTGCGCGAAGACCTGCTCGGCGGTGGCGACATCGAGGTTGCCGGTGGGTTCATCGGCCAGCAGCAGGCCGGGCCGGTTGGCCAGGGCCCGGGCGATGGCCACGCGCTGCTGCTCGCCGCCCGAGAGGCGACCGGGCCGGTGCGCCTCCCGCCCTTCCAGCCCGAAGCCCGCCAGCAGCTCGCGCGCCCGGCGGGCGGCCTCCTTCTCGCCGGTCCCGATCGCCATCTGCGGCAGCACGACATTCTCCAGCGCGGTGAATTCCGGCAGCAGGTGGTGGAACTGGTAGACGAAGCCGATGGCCCGGCCGCGCAGCGCGCTGCGCGCGTCGTCGGACAGGGTGCCGGCCGGCCGGCCGCCGATCACCACCTCCCCCGCATCGGGCCGCTCCAGCAGCCCGGCCAGGTGCAGCAGGGTGGACTTGCCGGTGCCCGAGGGCGCGACCAGGGCGACGATCTCCCCCGCATGCAGGGTCAGCTCGGCGCCGCGCAGCACGGGCAGCTCACCCGCCTCGGTGCGGAAGCGGCGCTCGACGCGCTCGAGGCGCAGGCGGACCTCACTCATTGCGCAGGGCCTCCACCGGATCGGTGCGCGCGGCGCGCCAGGACGGGTAGAGCGTCGCCAGCAGCGACAGGCCGAGGCCCATCAGCACCACCTGCGCCACCTCATGCGGGTTCACCACCGCCGGCAGCCGGGTCAGGAAATAGACCTCCGGGCTGAACAGCTGCGTGCCGGTCAGCGCCTGCAGCGCCTGGCGGATGCTCTCGATGTTCAGGCAGAAGACCAGGCCGAGGGCGAAGCCGATGCCGGTGCCGAGCACGCCGATCGAGGTGCCGCAGATCAGGAAGACCCGCATCACCGCGCCGCGCGTCGCGCCCATGGTGCGCAGGATGGCGATATCCCGTCCCTTATCCTTCACCAGCATGATCAGCGAGGAGACGATGTTGAAGGCGGCGACGATGATGATCAGCGTCAGGATCAGGAACATCACGTTGCGCTCGACCTGGACGGCGGCGAAGAAGCTGCTGTTGCTGGCCTGCCAGTCCAGCACCCGCACCGGGCGGGGCGAGAGCGCGTCGACGATCTCCCGGCTCGCCTGCCGTACCCGGTCGGGGTCGCGCACGAAGACCTCGATCTGCGAGGCGGCGTCGCGCATCTGGAAGTAGATCTGGGCCGCCGGCAGAGGCAGGAAGACATAGGACGAATCGTATTCGTTCATCCCCGCCTCGAACATCGCCACCACCGTATAGGCCCGCAGTCGCGGCACGGTGCCGATGACGGTGGTGCGGCCCTGCGGCGAGACCAGCGTGACCCTGTCGCCGATGCCGACCCCGAGCTTCTGCGCCAGCCGGGTGCCGATCAGGATGGCGTCCTCGCCCTGGAAGGCCTCCAGGCTGCCGGCGCGGATATTGCCGGCGAGCAGCGGCCGGGCGCGCAGGTCCTCGGGCCGGATGCCGCGCGCCAGGCCACCGGTGGCGCCGCCGGCCTCGCTGGTCAGCAGCACCTGCCCCTCGACGATGGGCGCGGCGGAATCGATGCCGGCGAGCTGGCGGATGCGCGCGGTGATGTCGTCGTAGTCGCGCAGGCCGCCCGGCCCGGCGGCATAGACCCCGAGATGCCCGTTCAGCCCGAGGATGCGGCCCAGCAGTTCCTGCCGGAAGCCGTTCATCACGCTCATCACGATGATCAGCGTGGCGACGCCGAGCGCGATGCCGACCAGGGAGAAGGTGGCGATCACCGAGACGAAGCGCTCGCCCTTGCGCGCCCGCAGATAGCGGAACGCGACCTTGCGCTCGAAGGCTCCGAACACGTGGCGGCTCAGCGGCCGAGGATCTGCGCCAGGGCCGCCTCGATCGAGACCTCCTGCCGCTCTCCGGTCGCGCGGCGCTTCAGCTCGATGACGCCATTGGCCGCGCCGCGCGGGCCGATGATGGCCTGCCAGGGGTAGCCGGCCAGGTCGGCGTCGTTGAACTTGACGCCCGCCCGCTCGTTGCGGTCGTCATAGACGGCGTCGCCCGGCAGCGAGGCAAAGAGCTTCTCGGAGAGCGCGTCGGTCGCCAGATCGCCAGGCTTGAGGTTGAGGATGGCGCAGCGGAAGGGCGCCACCGGCTCGGGCCACTTGATGCCGGCCTCATCGTGATTGGCCTCGATGATGGCGCCGAGCAGGCGGGAGACGCCGATGCCGTAGCTGCCCATATGCGGCACCACCGGCTGGCCGTCCGGCCCGGCCACGGTCAGGCCCATGGGCTTCGCGTACTTCTCGCCGAAATAGAAGATGTGGCCGACCTCGATGCCGCGGGCCGAAACCTGGGCATCGCCCTCCACGGCGTTCCAGGCGGCCTCGTCGTGCATCTCCTCGGTCGCGGCGTAGCGGCTGGTCCAGAAGTCGACGATCGGGCTGAGGTCGCCGTCGTAGTCCGGCGTCTGCGCCAGCACGTCGAACTCCAGCAGGTCGCGGTGCAGATAGACCTGGCTCTCGCCGGTCTCGGCCAGGATGATGAACTCATGGCTGAGATCGCCGCCGATCGGGCCGGTGTCGGCGCGCATCGGGATGGCCTTGAGCCCCATCCGCGCGAAGGTGCGCAGATAGGCCACGAACATCTTCCTGTAGGAGAGCCGCGCCGCCTCCTGGTCGAGGTCGAAGGAATAGGCGTCCTTCATCAGGAACTCGCGGCCGCGCATGACGCCGAAGCGGGGGCGGATTTCGTCGCGGAACTTCCACTGGATCTGATAGAGATTGCGCGGCAGATCGCGGTAGGAGCGCGCATAGGACCGGAAGATGTCGGTCACCATCTCCTCATTGGTCGGGCCGTAGAGCATCTCCCGCTCGTGGCGATCGGTGATGCGCAGCATCTCCTTGCCGTAATCCTCGTAGCGGCCGGACTGCTTCCAGAGGTCGGCGCTCTGGATCGTCGGCATCAGGATCTCCTGCGCCCCGGCGGCATCCTGCTCCTCGCGCACGATCTGGCTGACCTTCTGCAGGACGCGCAGGCCGAGCGGCAACCAGGCGTAGAGGCCGGCACTGGTCTGCCGGATCATCCCGGCGCGCAGCATCAGCTTGTGCGAGGCGATCGCCGCCTCGGCGGGAATTTCCTTCAGGGTCGGCAGGAAGGCGCGGGACAGGCGCAAGGTCGGAACTCCGGAGCATCAGGCCGGCGGAAGGTAAGGGCCGGCGGCGCGTTATGCCAGAGGCCGCCGCCAGCCATGATGCGCCGCAATAAAATTATGCTGCACTGCAAGAAATAGAAATAATACGTCAATTCCCCATCGAATGACGAACAAACCTCCTTCACTCCCGCAGTGTCGCCGGATACAACGAAAAAAAAGGGCCACACCGAAGTGCGGCCCGAGTTTAGGGAGGAAACGCCAGTCACACGGCAGGAAGAGAACCAGCTCTCTTCCTGAACCCATGGTGTCTGGCCAGGCTTCACGCTGCAATGCAAAAACCTCGGATGCCTGTTGAAAAAACGGGCGTCCGAGGCGTATGCGCTCGAATGATGAGCTTTTTCTGCTCAAATCCCGCCAAGAAGCCTATTCCGTAGGCATCGCCAGCCATCCCTCGCGGAAGCTGAGCCAGGAGCTGCTCACCAGCAGCTCGATCCCCAGCCAGATGAGGGTCGCCAGCAGGGTCGTCAGCAAAGCCTTCTTCAGCAGCCCTGGCGATCGGGGGGTGCCGCGCCACCCACCGATGGCGGGATCGCCCTCGGGCTCGGGCCGGACTCCGATGGGCAGCACCGCGAACAGCACCGTCCACCAGACCAGGAAATAGACCACGAAGCCGGTGAACAGGTTCATGCCAGCCACTCCTCCTCCGGGCGCCGCCGTGGGCTGGCACCTGGCGCGGGACATAGGCCAGCCGCCGCGCGCCGGCCAGGGGCCGGGACCAGGGGCCAGGACGGAGCGGGCCCACGGCCTTGTGAAACGCCTGCCACAAGCCTGCCACATCCTGGCGCTTGCCTGCGCCGGCGCCGCTTCCGCGCTTCGCCCCTCCTCGGATCCGCGTCACGGCGCGGTCCATGGCCCGGCTCCGCCCCGGCGTCCCGGCCTTCTCCTGAACCGGGACACGCATGACGGCTTCCAACGCAAGACTGGTTGAACTCGACTCCCTGCGCGGCCTCGCCGCGCTCGTTGTGGTCCTGCACCATGCCTATCTGACCCTCCCCTCGGTGCCCCCTGCCCTGGCCTGGCTGCTGGCCGAGACGCCCTTGCGGCCCCTCGCCACGGGGCGGCAGGCGGTGGTGTTCTTCTTCGTGCTCAGCGGCTTTGTCCTCACCCGGGCGCTGGCCGCGCAGGAGGCGCGACAGCCCGGCTCGGTGCTGAGCGTCGCCGGCTGGTGGCATTTCGCCTTGCAGCGGGCCTTCCGCCTCGGCCTGCCGGTGATGGCCTCGCTGCTCCTCTCGGCACTGTTGCAAAGGCTGGTCTGGCATGGCCCGCTGCCGGAGGGGGCGCCGCATCTCCTGGCCGGTGCCGCCTGGAGCGCCCCCTGGTCCTGGGGCGGCCTCCTGGAGCAGGGGATGCTGCTCAGCCACGGCGATGGCTTCCAGCTCAACCCCGTCCTCTGGTCCCTGGTGCATGAGTGGCGCATCGCCCTCCTGCTGCCGCTCGCCCTGCTGTTCCACGGCAGGCTCGCCCTGCTGATGGCCCTCGCGATGCTCGGCGCGGCGGTGGCGCGAATGGCCGGGATGCCGGAAGGCCATATTTCCCTCGGCGAGAGCCTGGGGCGCACCTTCGCGGCCTCCGCCGGCTTCCTGCCGGCCTTCGCCGCCGGCGCCGCCCTGGCGCTCCGGCCCCCTCTCTCGCTGGACGGCACGCAACGCCTCGCCGCCGGCATCGCCGTGGTCGTCATGGCGGCGGCGGCGCATGACTATGGTGTCATCGCCGGCTCGGTTCTGCTCATCCTGCTGGCGCAGCACGAGGGCGCGCTGGCGCGGATCCTGAGGTGGCCAGGCCTGCTCCGGCTCGGCCGCATCTCCTTCAGCCTGTATCTGGCGCACATGCCGGTGCTGCTGACCCTGACGCATGCGCTGCGGGATCAGGCGGGGCCGCTGGCCATTGCCGCCCTCGCCGTTCCGCTCTCCTTCCCGCTCGCCCTGGCGCTGCACCATGGCGTGGAACAGCCGGCGCACCGGCTGGCCCGCACGCTTCCGCCACCGCGCAGCGGGGCCCTGCGGACCCGACCGGGATAAGACACCGGCCGGACGCCGCCGCTCTCAGACGCGCAGCAGATGCACCTCGACGCTCGGCCGCTTGCGCAGGCGCCGGCCGAGCGCCTTGCGCAGCACCGTGCGGGCGGCGTCCCGCAGCATGTCGTCCTCCTGCTTCAGGGCCGGTGGCAGGTCGCCCACCGCGCGCGCCAGTTCCTCGGCGATCTGTCCCGGAGCGACGTCGGCCATGTCGAAGAGGCCCGGCGCCGAAACCTGGGGCGTGCCGAGCACGCGTCCGCCCCGGTCCACCGCCAGCGACGCCACGACGATGCCGTTGAACAGCATCCTGCGCCGGGCGCCCAGCACGCCGCCCTCCAGGGGAAGCAGCCTGTCGCCATCGAGCACCAGTTGGCCGGTCGGCACGCCTTCCACCACGTCGGGGACGGCGTTGCCCGACAGCGGCCCGAGGCGCAGGACATCGCCATCCTCGACCAGAACGGGGGTCGAGCCCATCTCCCGCGCCAGGGCGGCGTGCTCCTGGAGGTGGCGCCACTCGCCATGCACCGGCACGGCGAAGCGCGGCCTCACCAGGGAATAGAGGCGCTTCAGCTCGTCCCGCGCCGGATGGCCGGAGACATGCACCATGTGGTCATCCGCCGTCATCACCCGGCAGCCGCCGCGCGCCAGATCGTCCTGCAGCCGCAGGATGGCCCGCTCGTTGCCCGGGATCATGCGGGAGGAGAAGATGACCGTGTCCCCCTCGCCCAGCGAGATGCGCGGATGGGTATCGGCGGCGATCTTGGCCATGGCCGAGCGCGGCTCGCCCTGGCTGCCGGTGCAGATGATCAGCAGCTGATCGTCCGGCACGTCGTCGGCGTCGTCCTCATGGATGAAGGGCGGCACCTCCTGGAGATAGCCGCATTCCCGCGCCGAGGCCTCCGCGTTGCGCAGGCTGCGCCCGAACAGCGCCACCTGACGCCCCGCCGCCCGGGCCGCCAGGGCGATGGATTCGACCCGCGCCACATTGGTGGCGAAGCAGGTCACGGCGACGCGGCCCTTCAGCTGGCGGATCAGCGCGGTGAGATTGCGCCGCACCTCCGCCTCGCTGCCGGAATGCCCCTCGACCAGCGCATTGGTGCTGTCGCAGACCATGGCCAGCACCCCTTCCCGGCCGAGCTCGGCGAAGGCCGCCTCATCGGCCGGCTCGCCGATCAGCGGATCGGGGTCGAGCTTCCAGTCCCCGGTGTGAAGCACGGTGCCGTAGGGGGTGCGGATGGCCAGGGACTGCGGCTCCGGCACCGAATGCGTGACGCGGATGAAGCGCAGCTGGAAAGGGCCAAGCTCCAGGCTGCCCCCGAGCGGGACGGTGACGATCTTCACCTGGCTGAGCAGGCCGGCCTCACCCAGCTTGCGCCGGAGCACGGAGGCGGCGAAGGGGCTGGCATAGACCGGGCAGCGCAGCTGCGGCCACAGCGGCGCCACCGCGCCGATATGGTCCTCATGCGCATGGGTGATCACCAGGCCCAGCAGCTTGTCGCGCCGCTCGGCCAGCCAGGCCGGGTCCGGCACCATCACCTCGGCCTCGGGCTGCTCGGCGCCGCCGAAGCCGATGCCGCAGTCGACAGCCAGCAACTGCCCGTCGCAGCGGTAGACATTCAGGTTGAGGCCGATCTCCCCCGTCCCGCCGAGCGGGATGAAGGCCAGATCGCTATTGTAAAGATTCATGTATCCTGACCAGTCGTGATGTTCATTCAGTCATACGCCCAGGGGTGATCCGGGGGCAGATTCGAGAGCCTTCGTCAGCGCCGCTCCAGCGGGAGCGTGGCGCGCGTCAGGCGAATTCCGTGGAAGAAAGATGGGGTGGCACGGGCCCGTGCCAATATCGCCAGTGCCCACGGGCCACCGCGGCGCGGCCCCAGGCAGCGGGAATCGCTGGATGTCGCCGCGCCGTCCCGCGCGGAGTCGGACGTCATACCCTCTCACACCGTCCACATAGCCTTACTTGCCAGCCGATTGCACCGACGGAACGAGACCGCCCGCGATCACGGATTGCGGACGGGCGACAAGTCCTGCGTCTCGATCTCGCCCGAGGAGATTGCCAGCGGCCCTTCCTCCCGTTCCAGCAGCAACCGCCCGTCGCCATCCAGGCCGCCATAGCGTCCCTCGACCAGCCGGCCGGCTTGGCGCAGCCGCAAGGTGCTGCCGGGCCGCGGGCCCCTCGCCATCCAGGCCCGCCGCACCGGACCGAAGCCCTCGGCGGCATACCGCGCACGCCAGAGATCAAGCCTGCCGAGAAGTTCCCAGGCGAAGGAAACCGGCTCCGGCACCGCGCCGCCCCGCGCCGCGAGGCTGGTGGCGGCACGGTCCCCAAGATGCGGGGCGTGGCGGAGATTCACCCCTATCCCGACGACCACCCAGCCGGCGCCCCCCGCCCCGTCCGGCGCCGCCTGGGTCAGGATACCGGCGCATTTCGCCCCATCCAGCAGCAGGTCGTTCGGCCATTTCAGCCGCAGCGCCGCCGGCTCGGGCAGATGGGCGGCCACGGCTTCGGCCAGGGCGACCGCGGCCAGCAGCGACCAGTGCGGCACGCTCCGCAGCGGCCCATCGGGGCGCAGCAGCAGGGAGAGGTGGAGATTGCCCTCGGAGGAGTTCCAGATGCGCCCCTGGGTGCCGCGACCGGCGGTCTGCCGCCGGGCGAGGACGGCGAACCCCGCCGGCTCGCCCGCCGCCGCGGCGGCCAGCACGATATCCTGCGTGCTGGCCAGTTCCTCATGGACGGCGAGGCGCCACGAGGCGTCGGGACGGTTCACCCCAGCAGGGCCAGCACCGCCGCCTGCGCCGCCGCCATGAAGGGCGCCGGGAAGGCGAAGAAGAAGACGGTGAAGAGGCCGGTCCCGGTCAGCACCACCGACAGGCTCGTCGGGCGTGGATCGAGCGCCTCTCCGGCATCGAAGTACATGACCTTGATGACGCGCAGGTAGTAGTAGGCCGAGACGGCGGAGCTGAGCACCGCGACCACGCCGAGGGTGACGAAGCCTTCCTGCCACACCGCGCCGATGGCGTAGAGCTTGCCGAAGAAGCCGGCCAGCGGCGGAATGCCCGCCATGGAGAGCATGAAGCAGGTCATGGCGAGCGCCATGGCCGGGTCTGCCTTGCCCAGGCCCGCGAGGTCGTCCACCCCCTCCAGCGCGCGGCCGTTGCGGCGCATCGCCACCAGCACGGCGAAGGCGCCGACATTGGTGAAGAGGTAGATCGCCATATAGAGCAGCAGCGCGCGAACGCCGAACTCGGTGCCGGCGGCGAGGCCCAGCAGGGCATAGCCGACATGGCCGATCGAGGAATAGGCCATCAGGCGCTTGATGTTCTTCTGCCCGATGGCGGCGAGCGCGCCAAGGATCATCGAGCCCAGCGAGCAGAGGATGATCACCTGCTGCCACTGGCCGACCAGGTCGCCGAAGGGGCCCGCGGCCACACGGGTCAGAAGGGCGACGGCGGCGACCTTCGGCGCCGAGGCGAAGAAGGCCGTCACCGGGGTGGGCGCCCCCTCGTAGACATCCGGCGTCCACATGTGGAAGGGCACGGCCGAGACCTTGAAGACCAGGGCCGCGAGCACGAAGACCAGACCCACCACCACGCCGAAAGGAACGCTCTCCATCCCGGTCAGGGCATCGGCGATGGCGTCGAAATTGGTCGAGCCGCTGAAGCCATAGATCAGGCTGGAGCCGTAGAGCAGCAGGCCCGAGGCCAGCGAGCCCAGGATGAAGTACTTCAGCCCGGCCTCGGCCGAGCGCTCGCTGTCGCGGTTGAAGGCGGCGATGACATAGAGCGAGAGGGAGAGCAGCTCGAGGCCGAGATAGAGCGCGATGAGGTCGTTGGCCGAGACCATGACCATCATGCCGAGGCTGCTGAACAGCAGCAGCACCGGGAACTCGAACTTGCCCAGCCCCTCCTTCTCGTTCCAGTCCATCGCCAGGAGGAGGCCGAGCGCGGCGCCAGCCAGGACCAGCAGCTTCATGAAGCGGGTGAAGGCATCGGCGACGTACTGCCCGTTGAAGGCGTCGCCCTCCGGCTGCGCCACGACCAGGACGGCGGTGAGTAGAAGCCCGCCCAGCACCGCCATGTTGACGGCGAAATGCGTGTCGCGCTTCGGCAGCACGCCGCCGGCCAGGGCGGCGAGGCCCACCAGGGCCAGCACCAGCTCGGGGAGGATGAGGGTCCAGTTCATGCCGGTCACATCCCGGCCATGCGCGGCAGCGCCATCGCGGCTTCATGCCGCGTGACGAGGGCCGCGACGCTGGCCTCGAAGAAGGAAAGGAAGGAGGAAGGATAGACGCCCATCCAGAGGGTCAGCAGGATCAGCGGCGCGAAGGTGATGTACTCGCGCGGGCTGAGGTCGAGCAGCGCCCGCAGGTCCTCGCGCGTGATCTTGCTGAAGACGACGCGGCGATAGAGGTAGAGCATGTAGCCCGCGCCCAGGATCATGCCGAGGCCGGCCCCGAAGGCGACCCAGGGGTTGGCGTGCCAGGCGCCGACGATCACCAGGAACTCGCCAGGGAAACCCGCGGTGCCGGGCAGCGCGATCGAGCCCATGGTGAAGAGCATGAAGACCATGGCGTAGCTCGGCATGATCTTGGCGACGCCGCCATAGCGGGCGATCTCGCGGGAATGCACCCGGTCGTAGAGCACGCCGACGCAGAGGAAGAGCGCGCCCGAGACCACGCCATGGCTCAGCATCTGGAAGATGGCGCCCGAGATGCCCTGGTGGTTCAGGGTGAAGATGCCGATCGTCACGATGCCCATATGGGCGACCGAGGAATAGGCGATCAGCTTCTTCATGTCCTCCTGCGCCAGCGCCACCAGCGAGGTGTAGACCACGGCGATGACGGAGAGCGCGAAGATCAGCGGCGCGAACCACTCGGTCGCCTGCGGCAGCAGCGGCAGGGAGAAGCGCAGGAAGCCATAGGCGCCCATCTTGAGCAGCACGCCGGCCAGGATGACCGAGCCCGCCGTGGGCGCCTCGACATGGGCGTCCGGCAGCCAGGTGTGCACCGGCCACATCGGCACCTTCACCGCGAAGGAGGCGAAGAAGGCCAGGAACAGCCAGACCTGGACATTGGGCGCGATGGTCAGCTCGAACAGCGCCGGGATGCTGGAGGTGCCGGCCTCGAACCACAGGGTGAAGACCGCCAGCAGCATCAGCAGCGAGCCGAGCAGGGTGTAGAGGAAGAGCTTGTAGGCGGCGTAGACCCGGCGCGCGCCACCCCAGATGCCGATGATGAGGAACATCGGGATCAGCACGCCTTCGAAGAAGACGTAGAAGATGACGATGTCGAGGGCGGAGAACATGCCGATCATCATGGTCTCGAGGACCAGGAAGGCGATCATGTACTCCCGCACCCGCTTCTCCACCGCCTCCCAGGAGGCGAGGATGCAGAGCGGGGTCAGCACGGCGGAGAGCAGGACGAAGAGGACGGAGATGCCGTCCACGCCCATGCGGTATCCGAGGCCGAACTCGGGCATCCACTCGATCTGCTCGACGAACTGGAAATCCGCCGTCGTCTTGTCGAACTGGAACCACAGGATCAGCGACAGGCCGAAGACGATCAGGCTGGTCCAGAGCGCCGTCCAGCGGGCGTTGGAGGCGACGACCGCC
Organism: Teichococcus aerofrigidensis; assembly: GCF_054073225.1. Taxonomy (NCBI): domain Bacteria; kingdom Pseudomonadati; phylum Pseudomonadota; class Alphaproteobacteria; order Acetobacterales; family Roseomonadaceae; genus Roseomonas; species Teichococcus aerofrigidensis. The sequence goes on along the minus strand of NZ_JBSXMU010000007.1, from coordinate 27,332 downwards.
TCCTCGCCACGGATGAAGAGGATGATGCCCGCGCCCACCAGCGGCAGGAAGGTGAGCAGCGAGAGCAGGGGGAAGCCCGCGGCGTTCATCGGCCGATCCCGAACAGGAAGATACTGACGAAGAGGACAAGCCCGATGATCATGGCGAAGGCGTAGCTCGCCACCCGCCCGGACTGCAGCCGCACCACGCGACCGGACGCCTGGGCGGTCAACGCCGCCGCGCCGTTCGGCATGCCATCGATGATCTTCACGTCCCCGACCTTCCACAGCATGACGGCGAGGCGGCGCGCCGGCCGCACGAAGATCCGGTCATAGAGCTCGTCGAAATACCACTTGTTGAGCAGGAAGCGGTACAGGCCCGGCACCGCGGCGGCGATCCGCCCCGGCATCTGCGGCATGAACATATAGAAGGCATAGGCCAGGGCGATGCCGGCCAGACCCACCACCGTCGGCGCCAGCGGCACCCAGGAGGGAACCTCGTGCGCCTCGTGCATGATGTGGTTGTGCGGCGCGTTGACGATGGCGCCGTTCCAGAACTCGGCCCAGTGGTGGCCGACGAAGTCGTCGTAGAAATAGGCGCCGGTGAACAGCGCGCCCAGCGCCAGGACGAGGAGCGGCACCAGCATGACCAGCGGGCTCTCGTGCACATGCTCCATCGTGTGATGGTCCGCGCGCGGCGTGCCGTGGAAGGTCAGGATGATCAGGCGCCAGGAGTAGAAGGCGGTCAGGAAGGCGGCCAGGATGCCGCAGACGAAGGCATAGGTCGCGGTCCAGCCATGACCGGCGAAGGCCGCCTCGAGGATCATGTCCTTGGAGTAGTAGCCGGCGAAGTAGGGCACGCCCGCCAGCGCCAGGGAGCCGATCCAGAACATCGCGTAGGTCACCGGGATCTTCTTCCAGATCCCGCCCATCCGGCGGATATCCTGCTCGTCCGACATGGCGTGGATCACCGAGCCCGCGCCCAGGAAGAGCAGCGCCTTGAAGAAGGCATGGGTGAAGAGGTGGAACACCGCCGCCTGATAGGCGCCGACGCCGACCGCGAAGAACATGTAGCCGAGCTGCGAGCAGGTCGAATAGGCGATGACCCGCTTGATGTCGTTCTGCACCATGCCGACCGAGGCGGCGAAGAGCGCCGTCGTCGCGCCGATCACGGTGACGAAGCCCAGCACGTTCGGCGCGTATTCCACCAGGGGCGACATGCGCGCCATCAGGAAGACGCCGGCGGTGACCATGGTGGCCGCGTGGATCAGGGCCGAGACCGGGGTCGGGCCCTCCATCGCGTCCGGCAGCCAGGTGTGCAGGCCGATCTGCGCCGACTTGCCCATCGCGCCCAGGAAGAACAGCAGCGCGATGACCTCGAGCACCGGCAGGCCGGCGAAGGTGAGCTGACGCGCCGCCTCGACACCCTGGAAGATGGTGTTGAACTCGATGCTGCCGAAGGTCCAGAAGGTCAGCGCCATGCCGAGCATGAAGAAGAGGTCGCCCACGCGATTGACGATGAAGGCCTTCATCGCGGCGCGGTTGGCGCTCTCGCGCTCGTACCAGTAGCCGATCAGCAGATAGCTCGCGAGGCCGACGCCTTCCCAGCCGAAGAAGAGCTGGAGCAGGTTGTCCGCGGTCACCAGCATCAGCATCATGAAGGTGAAGAGCGAGAGATAGGCGAAGAAGCGCGGCTGCGTCTCGTCATGCGACATGTAGCCGACGCTGTAGAGGTGGATCATGGTCGAGATCAGCGTGACCATGCCGACCATCATCGCCGCCAGCGTGTCGTAGCGCAGCGCCCAGGAGAGCTGCAGGCCGCCGACATCGAGCCAGGTGACGATCTCGAGGGTGACGGGCACATGGCCCAGCGCCACCTGGACGAAGGCGGTCAGGCCGCAGGCCGCGGCCAGCGCCATGCAGGCCACGGTCGACCACTGCGCCGCCTTGTCGCCGATCCAGCGGCCGAAGAAGCCGGAGATGCAGGCTCCGAGCAGGGGGAAGAAAACCGCACCGACATACATGGGTTCAGCCCTTCAGGGTGGAGATATCCTCCACCTCAATGCTGCCGCGGTTGCGGAAGTAGATGACGACGATGGCCAGGCCGATGGCGGCCTCGGCCGCCGCCACGGTCAGGATGAAGAGGGTGAAGATCTGGCCGGTGAGGTCCTGCAACGCGGCGGAGAAGGCCACCATGTTCAGGTTCACCGAGAGCAGGATCAGCTCGATCGACATCAGGATGACGATGACGTTCTTCCGGTTCAGGAAGATGCCGAGCACGCCCAGCAGGAACAGGATGGCCCCCACCGTCAGGTAGTGGCCGAGACCGATGGTCAGCATCTCAGTGGTGCCCCCCGCCATGATGGCCGTCCTCGTCATGGCCGTGGCCATGCCCGGCATGGCCGAGCGACTTGGGCTTCGGCGGCTCCGGCAGCTTGCGGCGCTGGATGCCCAGCACGCCGAGGCCGGTGCGCGGCGGCACCGAGGTCAGGCTGACCGCCTCGGCGCGGGCCACCTGAACGGCGATGTCCTGCCGCCGGCTGTTCGGCTGCTTGTCGCGCAGCGTCAGCACGATGGCGCCGATCATGGCGACGAGCAGGATCAGCCCGGCGATCTGGAAGAGCAGGATATAATCCGTGTAGAGCAGCCGCCCCAGCGCCTCGGTGTTGGTCAGCGTCGGATCGGCCGGCATCGGGTTGATCCGCAGCGCCGTCGCCTCGGGCGCGAACTGCCAGCTGCCGAAGACGAAGAGCAGCTCCAGAAAGAGGATGCCGCCGATCACCGCGCCCACCGGCGCGTAGCGCTGGAAGCCCTCGCGCAGCTGGGTGAAGTCGATGTCCAGCATCATCACGATGAACAGGAACAGGACCGCGACCGCGCCCACATAGACGATGACCAGGATCATCGCCAGGAACTCGGCCCCCGCGATCAGGAACAGCGCCGCGGCGTTGAAGAACGCCAGGATCAGGAACAGCACGCTGTGCACGGGGTTGCGGCTGGTCACCACCATGGCCGCCGAGGCGATCAGGATGGCCGCGAAGACGTAGAAGGCGAGTGCGGCGATCATCGCAGCCCGCCCTCGTGCTGATGCAGCGTCATGGCACCGTTCCGGGAGAGCCGCCCTGGCAGGAGGGCGGGGCCGTGAGGGTCAGGCAGCGGGGAGGTCACGGCCAGATCCATCCCCGCGGCGGTCGTCAACGGTAGGGCGCGTCGAGTTCGAGGCGCTTGGCGATCTCCGGCTCCCAGCGGTCGCCATTCGAGAGCAGCCGGGCCTTGTCGTAGATCAGTTCCTCATGCGTTTCGGTGGCGAACTCGAAGTTCGGCCCCTCGACGATGGCATCCACCGGGCAGGCTTCCTCGCACATGCCGCAATAGATGCACTTGGTCATGTCGATGTCGTAGCGCGTGGTGCGCCGCGACCCGTCCTCGCGCGGCTCGGCCTCGATGGTGATGGCCAGCGCCGGGCAGACCGCCTCGCAGAGCTTGCAGGCGATGCAGCGCTCCTCGCCGTTCGGATAGCGGCGCAGCGCGTGCTCGCCCTTGAAGCGCGGCGAGAGCGCGGTCTTCTCAAAGGGATAGCTGATCGTGCTCTTCGGACTGAAGAAGTACTTCAGCGTCAGCGCCATGCCCGAGGCCAGCTCGGCCAGCAGGAAGGTGCGCGCCATGCGGTCCAGCGTCGCCATCTCTCACCTCGCCGCGCGGGGGTAGCCCGCGCCGAACATTTCGACAAGCCCGCTCATGCCGGCAGCCATCCCATCACCTTGAGCACGAAAGCCGTCAGGATCAGCCAGCCCAGGCTGAAGGGCAGGAAGACCTTCCAGCCCAGCCGCATCAGCTGGTCATAGCGGTAGCGGGGAAAGGTCGCGCGCACCCAGACGAAGGTGAACATGACCAGGCAGATCTTCAGGATGAACCAGAGCGGCCCCGGCACCCAGTTGAAGGGCGCGATATCCATCGGCGGCAGCCACCCTCCCAGGAAGAGCAGGGAGGTCATCGCCGACATCAGGAACATGTTGGCGTATTCGCCCAGGAAGAACAGGGCGTAGGTCATGGAGGAGTATTCCACCATGAAGCCCGCCACCAGTTCCGACTCGCCCTCCGCCAGATCGAAGGGCGGGCGGTTCGTCTCGGCCAGGGTCGAGATGAAGAAGATGACGAACATCGGGAAGAGCGGGATGAAGAACCACACCGTCTTCTGCGCCAGAACGATCTGGGTCAGGTTCAGGCTGCCGACGCAGAGCAGCACGGTCACGATCACAAGGCCCATCGAGACCTCGTAGGAGACCATCTGCGCCGCCGAGCGGAGCGCGCCCAGGAAGGCGTACTTGGAGTTGGAGGCCCAGCCGGCGATGACGATGCCATAGACGCCGAGCGAGCTGATCGCCAGCAGGTACAGCACGCCCACATTGATGTCGGCGATCGCCCAGCCCTCGTTCACCGGGATCACCGCCCAGGCGATCATCGCCAGGATGAAGGTCAGCACCGGCCCGACGATGAACAACGCCCGGTTGGCGCCGGCCGGGATGATGGTCTCCTTCAACAGCATCTTCGCCGCGTCGGCGAAGGGCTGCAGCAGGCCGAGCGGCCCGACCATGTTGGGGCCGACACGCATCTGCATGGCGGCCATGATCTTGCGCTCGGCATAGGTCATGTAGGCGACCGCGATCAGCAGCGGCACCAGGATCGCCAGGGTCTGCGCCACCGTGATGATCAGCACGCCGAGCGGCGAGGTGAGAAAGGCTTCCATCCCCGGTTACTCCGCCGCCAGCTTGGGCGTGGTGTCGCCCAGGTAGATCCGGGCGCATTCGGCCATGGTGTCCGAGGCCCGGCTGATCGTGTCCGCCTGCCAGTAGTTGGTGATCGGCAGGGTGAAGCCCTCGCCGGCCAGCGCCACCTCGCCGGCGGCGGGGCCGGCGGTGTCGCCGCAGCCGCCCTCGACACGGCCCTCGACCAGCCCGAAGACCGGGTTGGCCTCGACCATGCGGGCGCGCAGCGCCTCCAGCGTGTCGAAGGCCATCGGCACCTCAAGCGCGGCGCCGGCGGCGCGGATGATGCGCCAGTCCTCCTTCGCCTCGCCCGGCGGGAAGATCGCCTTGTAGCCGCGCTGCACCCGCCCCTCGGTGTTGACGTAGGTGCCGTCCTTCTCGGGATAGGCGGCGCCCGGCAGGATGACATCGGCCCGGGATGCGGCGCGGTCGCCGTGGTGGCCCTGGTAGATGACGAAGGTGCCGGCCGGGATCAGCCCCGGCTCGAAGCCATCCGCGCCCAGCAGCCAGAGCGCGTCCACCCCGCCGCCCAGCATCGCCGCCAGGTCGAGCCCGCCGGGCCCGGGGAAGAAGCCGGCATCCAGGGCGCCGACCTGTCCGCCATAGAGGTGCAGCAGGTTGAAACCATGCCATTCCGGGGTCAGCGCGCCGACCGAGCGGGCCAGATCCCAGGCCGCGGCCAGCACGGCCGCGCCATCCGCCCGGGCCGTCGCCGCGCGCCCGAGCAGGATCATCGGCTTCTTCGCCGCCTTGAGCACTTCGGCGAAATCGCCGCGCCCGGCCGCCAGATCGGCGATGAGGGAGGCCCCCTCCCCCAGATGCTCGGCATTGTAGGTGAGATCCAGCCCGGCGGGGCCGATCGTCGCCACCTTCAGCGCCCCGCTCGACCAGCGCTTGCGGATGCGGGCGTTCAGCACCGGCGCCTCGCGGCGCGGATCGCTGCCGATGATCAGCAGCGCGTCGGCCTCGTCGATCCCGGCGATGCCGGAATTGAACAGGTAGTAGTCGCGCCGCGACAGATCGAGCCGCGCGCCATCCTGGCGGCAATCGAGATTGGCCGAGCCGAGGCCGATCATCAGCTCGCGCAGGGCGAAGGCGCTCTCCGCATCGACCAGGTCTCCGGCAACCGCGCCGATGCGGCCACCGGGGATGGCCTTCAGGCGGTCGGTCACCACGGCCAGCGCCTCCTCCCAGGAGGCCTGGCGCAGCTTGCCGTCCTTCCGCACCCAGGGGCGGTCGAGCCGCTTGCGCTTCAGCCCGTCGAAGGAGAAGCGACCGCGATCGGCCATCCACTCCTCGTTCACGTCCTCATTGACGCGCGGCAGGATGCGCAGCACCTCGGGCCCGCGCGTGTCGATGCGGATGGCGGCGCCGACGGCGTCCAGCACGTCGACGCTGTCGGTCTTCCGCAGCTCCCAGGGGCGCGAGACATAGGCATAGGGCCGGCTGGTCAGCGCGCCGACCGGGCAGATGTCGATCAGGTTGCCGGAAAGCTCGGTGGTCAGCGCCTTCTCGACATAGGTGCCGATCTGCATGTTCTCGCCGCGTCCGGTGGCGCCGAGCTCCGGCACACCGGCCACCTCGGTCGCGAAGCGGATGCAGCGGGTGCACTGGATGCAGCGGGTCATGATCGTCTTGACCAGCGGCCCCATGTACTTGTCCTTGACCGCCCGCTTCTCCTCTACGTAGCGGCCGCCCTGGCCGCCATAGGCGGTGGCCTGGTCCTGCAGATCGCACTCGCCGCCCTGGTCGCAGATCGGGCAGTCCAGCGGATGGTTGATCAGCAGGAATTCCATGACGTTGCGGCGGGCGTTGCGGACCATGGTGCTGTCCGTGAACACCTTCATACCGTCCGCGACCGGATAGGCGCAGGAGGCCACCGGCTTCGGCGCCTTCTCCACCTCGACCAGGCACATGCGGCAATTGCCGGCCACGCTCAGCCGCTCGTGGTAGCAGAAGCGCGGAATTTCCTTGGCCGCGGCCTCGCAGGCCTGCAGCACGGTGGCGCCGTTCGGGACTTCGACCTCGATCCCGTCAACCGTGACCTTCGCCATGGCGTCTTACTCCGCCGCCAGCGGCATCGCGCCGCCGCTCTTCTTCTGCTTGTAGGCCGCGATGCGCTCTTCCATCAGCGGACGGAAGTGCCGGATCAGCCCCTGCACCGGCCAGACGCCGCCATCGGCGAGGGCGCAGATGGTATGCCCCTCGATCTGCCGCGTGACGCTTTCCAGCACATCGATCTCGGCGATCTCGGCGCGCCCCTCGACCATGCGGTCCATCAGGCGCTTCTGCCAGCCCATGCCCTCGCGGCAGGGGGTGCACTGGCCGCAGCTCTCATGCTTGTAGAAGGCCGCGAGCCGCGCGATCGCCTTGATGATGTCGGTGGACTTGTCCATCACGATCACGCCCGCCGTGCCCAGGCCGGACTTGTGCTCGCGCAGCGCGTCGAAATCCATCAGCACGTCGTCGCAGATGTGCTTGGGCAGCAGCGGCGTCGACGAGCCGCCGGGAATGACGGCGAGAAGATTGTCCCAGCCGCCGCGCACGCCGCCGGCATAGCGCTCGATCAGCTCCCGCATCGGGATGCTCATCTCGGCCTCGACATTGCAGGGCTTGTTCACATGGCCCTGGATGCAGAAGACCTTGGTGCCGGAATTGCGCGGCCGGCCGAAGCTGGCGAACCACGCCGCGCCGCGCCGCAGGATCGTCGGCACCACCGCGATCGTCTCGACGTTGTTGACCGTCGTCGGGCAGCCATAGAGGCCCACCGCCGCCGGGAAGGGCGGCTTCAGGCGGGGCATGCCCTTCTTGCCCTCGAGGCTCTCGATCAGCGCCGTCTCTTCGCCGCAGATATAGGCACCCGCGCCGCGATGCACGTAGAGATCGAAGTCCCAGCCCGAGCCCGCCGCGTTCCTTCCCAGCAGCCCGGCCTCATAGGCCTCGTCGATGGCCGCCTGCAGGACGACGTGCTCGTTGTAGTACTCGCCGCGCACGTAGATGTAGCCCGCATGCGCGCCCATGCCGACACCGGCGATCAGGCAGCCCTCGATCAGCGTGTGCGGATCGTTGCGAATGATGTCGCGGTCCTTGCAGGTGCCCGGCTCGGACTCGTCGCAGTTGACCACGAGATAGGACGGGCGCCCGTCCGGGCTCTCCTTCGGCATGAAGCTCCACTTCATGCCGGTCGGGAAGCCGGCGCCGCCGCGGCCGCGCAGGCCGGACTGCTTCATCTCCTCGATGATCCAGTCGCGCCCCTTGGCGATGATCGCTGCCGTGCCGTCCCAGTTGCCGCGCCGCCGCGCCTCCTTGAGGCCCCAGGGATGCAGGCCGTAGAGGTTGGTGAAGATGCGGTCCTTGTCGCTCAGCGCCATGGCGTCACTTCTCCTCCACCAGCGGGATGTCGAGCAGGGTCTCGGGCCCGCCCTCCGGCGCGCTGCACAGCCGCCCCTTGGCGCTGCCCGGCCGCGGCCGCTCGCCACGCTTCAGCGCCTCGATCAACCGGACGGTGCTGTCGTAGTCGAGATCCTCGTAGTAGTCGTCATCGACCTGCAGGATCGGCGCGTTGACGCAGCCGCCCAGGCACTCGACCTCGCTCAGCGTGAACAGCCCGTCCTCGCTGGTTTCGCCATAGCCCGCCAGGTGCCCGGCATCCTTGCAGGCGCGCAACACCTCGTCCGAGCCACGCAGCCAGCAGGGCGTGGTGCCGCAGACCTGCAGGTGGAAGCGTCCGATCGGTTTGGTGTTGAACATGAAGTAGAAGGTGGCGACCTCGTAGACGCGGATCGGCGCCATGCTAAGGCGCAGCGCCACCTGATCCATCGCCACGCGCGGCACCCAGGCGCTGCCGGTCTGCCGGCCCATCTGCTTCTGCACGACATAGAGCAGCGGGATCACGCCGCTCGCCTGCTTCCCTTCGGGATACCGCGCCAGGATCTTCGCGATCTGCGCCTCGCTCTCGGCGTCGAAGGCGAAGCTCGACGGCTCCTCGTGATGATGCGCGCTCACCGGTCGATCTCTCCGAACACGATATCCAGGCTGCCGATGACGGACACCGCATCGGCCAGCATGTGGCCCTTGGACAGCTTCTCCATCGCCTGCAGATGCGCGAAGCCCGGCGCGCGGATCTTGCAGCGATAGGGCTTGTTGCCGCCATCGGCCACGAGATAGACGCCGAACTCGCCCTTGGGCGCCTCGACCGCCGTATAGGTCGCGCCGGCCGGCACGTGATAGCCCTCGGAATAGAGCTTGAAATGGTGGATCAGCGCTTCCATCGAGCGCTTCATCTCGCCCCGCTTCGGCGGCGCGATCTTGCTGTCCTGCACCTTGATCGGGCCGCCCGGCATCGCCGCCAGGCACTGCTTGATGATCTTGAGGCTCTCGCGCATCTCGGCGATGCGGACGAGGTAGCGCTCGTAGCAGTCGCCATGGCTGCCGACCGGGATCTCGAAATCGAGCTGGTCGTAGATGTCGTAGGGCTGGCTGCGCCGCAGATCCCAGGCACAGCCCGAGGCGCGGATGCAGGGGCCGCTGAAGCCCCAGGCCATCGCCTCCTCGGCGGTCATGATGCCGATGTCGACGGTCCGCTGCTTGAAGATGCGGTTGCCGGTCAGCAGCCGCTCGATATCGTCGACGAATTTCGGGAACTGTTCGGCCCAGGCCGCGATGCGGTCGGTCAGCCCGGCCGGAATGTCCTTGGCGACGCCGCCCGGCCGCACGTAGTTGGCATGGTAATGCGAGCCCGAGGCCGCCTCGTAGAACTCCAGCAGCACCTCGCGCTGCTCGAAGCCCCAGAGAGAGGGCGTCGTCGCGCCGACATCGAGCGCGTAGGTGGTGATGTTGAGGATGTGGTTCAGCACGCGGCTGATCTCGGCGAACATCACGCGGATGTACTGGGCGCGCAGCGGCGCCTGGATGCCGAGCAGCCGCTCGGTGGCCAGGGCGAAGGCGTGCTCCTGCGCCATCGGCGCCACATAGTCCAGGCGGTCGAAATAGGGCAGCGCCTGGAGATAGGTCTTGTACTCGATCAGCTTCTCGGTGCCGCGATGCAGCAGGCCGATATGCGGATCGGCGCGCTCCACCACCTCGCCCTGCATCTCCAGGATGAGGCGGAGCACGCCATGCGCCGCCGGATGCTGCGGGCCGAAGTTGATGGTGTGGCTGTCGATCTCGACCGTGCGCGTGCCGCCGGCGGCCGGGGTGTCTTCGGTGCTGAGGCTCATTCGCGGCCAATCCGGTTGAGGTGCACCTTCTCGTCGCCCGGCAGGGTGGTCATGCCTTCCCAGGGCGAGAGGAAGTCGAAGTTGCGGAATTCCTGCGTCAGCTGCACCGGCTCGTAGACAACCGCCTGCCGCTCGGCGTCGTAACGGACCTCGACGAAGCCGGTCAGCGGGAAGTCCTTGCGCAGCGGATGCCCCTGGAAGCCGTAATCCGTCAGGATGCGGCGCAGATCCGGCTGGTTCTCGAAGACGACGCCGTACATGTCCCAGGTCTCGCGCTCGAACCAGGTGGCGCTCGGCCAGATGTCGTGCACGCTGGCGACCGGCCGCTCGGCGTCGGTCGCGATGATGACGCGGATGCGATGGTTCTGCGTCAGCGACAGCAGGTTGTAGACCACGTCGAAGCGCTCGGCACGTCCCGGCCAGTCGACACCGCAGATGTCCATGCACTGCTCGAAGGCGAAGCGCGGATCGTCCCGCAGCATCAGCATCACGGCATGCAGCGCCTCGCGCCGCACCCGGATCTCCACCTCGACGCCGCGCGCCACACGGGATTCGAGCGACACGCCGGCGGGCAGGCCGGACAGCACGGCGGAGAGGAGCGCCTCCTGCGGCGTGGGCTCGCGCGGCGCCTCGGCGGTCAGTTCGGTCGGGGTCGTGTCAGCCACGGAGGATGCTCCCCGTCCGGCGGATCTTCTTCTGCAGTTGCAGGATACCGTAGACCAGCGCCTCCGCCGTCGGCGGACAGCCGGGAACATAGATGTCCACGGGCACGACACGGTCGCAGCCGCGCACCACGCTATAGCTGTAATGGTAGTAGCCGCCCCCATTGGCGCAGCTGCCCATGCTGACGACGTAGCGCGGCTCGGCCATCTGGTCGTAGACCTTGCGCAGCGCCGGCGCCATCTTGTTGGTCAGGGTGCCGGCGACGATCATCACATCCGACTGCCGCGGCGAGCCGCGCGGGATGACGCCGAAGCGGTCCAGGTCGTAGCGCGGCATGTAGGCGTGAATCATCGGCACCGCGCAGCAGGCGAGACCGAAGGTCATCGGCCAGAGGCTGCCCGTGCGCGCCCAGTTCACCACCTTGTCGAGATTGGCGACGACGAAGCCCTTGTCCTCGATCTCGCCGTTCACGCCCTTCATCACGGCGTCCTGCTCGGCGCCCGGCGGCAGGGCCTGCTTGTTCCAGGCCAGTTGGTTGCTCGCGCTCATTCGCCGCTCACTCCCAGTCCAGGGCGCCCTTGCGCCATTCATAGATGAAGCCGACCGTCAGCACGGCGAGGAAGGCCATCATCGAGAGGAAGCCCAGCCAGCCGATGTCGCCCAGCGCCACCGCCCAGGGGAAGAGGAAGGCGACCTCGAGGTCGAAGATGATGAACAGGATGGCGACCAGGTAGAATCGCACATCGAAGCGCCGCCGCGTGTCGTCGAAGGGCTCGAAGCCGCATTCATAGGCGGAGATCTTCTCCGCATAGGGCTTCTGACGGGCCGCCAGTACACTCCCCCCCACCATGGCGATGGCAATGCCACCCGCGATGGCCAGGAAGACCAGGATCGGGAAATAGTCCGCCAGCAGGGGCTGGGTCATGATGCATCCGTCCCTTGGGGCCCAAGGCCCTACACCGCCACGCACAGGGGAGCGCGTGGATCGTCACGCCGCGAAACTACCGCAGCGCAACGCTGGGCCGGACATTACCCCCGCGGGCCGAGGATCGCCATAGGCCGGATGCCGCGTAAGGAGATTGAAAAACCAAAAGGTCAGAAAGCCAAAACGCCGCACGGGAAGCTCCCGGGCGGCGTTTTCGGACAGCGCGCTTGGCGCGAGTGACGGGGCTCGAACCCGCGACCTCCGGCGTGACAGGCCGGCGCTCTAACCAACTGAGCTACACCCGCTTGCGGCGTGGGCGGGGAAATAGGGCCCGGGCCGCCCCCTGTCAATCGACGAAAATCGCCTCCCGCGAGATAGATTCGGCCTCGCACCGAACACGCCCGGAAGGCCGGCAGATGACGCTGGTCGGATGGACAGTCTTGAAGGGGGACATGGGCACTGACGGATTCGAACCGCCGGCATCCTCGGTGTAAGCGAGGCGCTCTACCGCTGAGCTAAGTGCCCGTCGCAACGGGACTTACCCCGCCCCCGACGCCCGGACCAGCGGCAAAAGGAGACTGGAGGGGAAAGCCGGCCAGGAGCGTCGGGGGACCCGGATGGACCCCCTCTCCTCGGCACGCGGTCAGTTCAGGTCGTCGCGCAGCGCCTTGCCGGCCTTGAAGCGGACGGTCGTGGTGGCGGCGATCTCGATCTCCTCCCCGGTGCGCGGATTGCGTCCCTTGCCGGCCTTGCGGCGGGAGGTGGAGAAGGTTCCAAAGCCGACCAGGCGGACTTCCTGCTTGTTCTTCAGCGACTGGCTGATGGCATCGAACACGGCGTCGAGCACCTCTCCCGCCTTGGCCTTGGAGAGTTCGCCGGACTCCGCGACAATCGTCACGAGATCTTGCTTATTCACGTGGTTAAGCCCCCGGTTCCTGGAACGAGGAAGCCGCCGGCGGCGGCTCCATCGGAAGGACACTAAGACAAGGGGGGATCCCGGCGTCAATGTTACGCCCAGGCCAGCTTCCCCGGCGGCGGCTATTTGCCGGAGTGATGCCGGAAGGCCACGGCCGGAACCCGCGGGTCCCGGCCGTGGAAAGTCTCAGTGCGGCAGGGTGGCGGGCTGCGACGCCTTGCCGTCCGGGGCCGGCGGCGGCTCCTCCTCGGACCAGTCGATCGGCTCGGGCTTGCGCACCAGGGCCTGGGCGATGACCTCGTCCACATGCGCCACGGGGATGATGCTCAGCCCCCGCTTCACGTTGTCCGGGATCTCCGCCAGATCCTTCTCGTTGTCCTTCGGGATGAAGACCGTCTTGATGCCGGCGCGCAGCGCCGCCAGCAGCTTCTCCTTCAGCCCGCCGATCGGCAGCACACGGCCGCGCAGCGTGACTTCGCCGGTCATGGCGACATCCTTGCGCACCGGGATACCGGTCAGGATCGAGACAATGCTGGTCGCCATGGCGATACCGGCCGAGGGGCCATCCTTCGGCGTCGCGCCCTCCGGCACGTGCACATGGATGTCCCGCCGCTCGTACAGGGTCGGCTTGATGCCGAAGCTGGCCGAGCGGCTCCGCACATAGGAGATCGCCGCCGAGACGCTCTCCTGCATGACATCGCCGAGCTTGCCGGTGGTCTGGACCTTGCCCTTGCCGGGCACCATGACGGATTCGATGGTCAGGATCTCGCCACCCACCTCGGTCCAGGCCAGGCCGGTGACGACACCCACCATGTCCTCGGCCTCGGCCTCGCCATAGCGGAACTTCCGGACGCCGGCGTACTTGTCCAGGTTCTTCCGGTTGATCGTGACCTTCCGGGCCTTCTTGGAGACGATCTCCTTCACCGCCTTGCGCGCCAGGCCCCCCACCTCACGCTCGAGGTTCCGGACGCCGGCCTCGCGCGTGTAGTAGCGGATCAGGTCCAGCAGAGCCTCGTCCGTCACGCTCCACTCGCCCTCCTTCAGCCCGTTGGCCTCGGTGACCTTCGGCATCAGGTGGCGCTTGGCGATCTGCACCTTCTCATCCTCGGTGTAGCCGGGGATGCGGATGATCTCCATGCGATCCAGCAGCGGCTGCGGCATCCGCAGGCTGTTGGCGGTGGTGACGAACATCACGTCCGAGAGGTCGTAGTCCACCTCCAGATAGTGATCGGCGAAGGTCGCGTTCTGCTCGGGGTCCAGCACCTCGAGCAGCGCCGAGGAGGGATCGCCGCGCCAGTCGGCGCCGAGCTTGTCGATCTCGTCCAGCAGGAACAGCGGATTGCTGGTCTTGGCCTTCTTCATGCCCTGGATGACCTTGCCCGGCATGGAGCCGATATAGGTCCGCCGGTGGCCACGGATCTCGGCCTCGTCCCGCACGCCACCCAGCGACATGCGGACGAAGTTGCGGTTGGTCGCCCGGGCGATGGACTTGCCCAGCGAGGTCTTGCCGACACCCGGCGGCCCGACGAGGCAGAGGATCGGGCCGCGGATCTTCGGGCTGCGCGACTGCACCGCCAGGTATTCGAGGATCCGCTCCTTGATCTTCTCCAGCCCGTAATGGTCCGCGTCCAGAACCTCCTCGGCCTTGGCCAGGTCGTTGCGGATCTTGGACTTCTTCTTCCAGGGGATGGAGAGGATCCAGTCGAGGTAGTTGCGGACCACCGTCGCCTCGGCGCTCATCGGCGACATGGAACGGAGCTTCTTCAGCTCGGCCATGGCCTTGTCGCGCGCCTCGGGGGAGAGCTTGGTGGCCTTGATCTTGGCCTCCAGCTCGGCGGATTCGTCCTTGCCGTCCTCGCCCTCACCCAGTTCCTTCTGGATCGCCTTGAGCTGCTCGTTCAGGTAGTACTCGCGCTGGGTCTTCTCCATCTGCCGCTTGACGCGGTTGCGGATGCGCTTCTCCACCTGCAGGACGCCGATCTCGCTCTCCATGTGAGCGAAGACCCGTTCCAGCCGCTGCGCCACCCCGGCGATCTCGAGCAGCTCCTGCTTCTCGCTGATCTTCAGGTTGAGGTGGCTGGCGACCGTGTCGGCGAGCTTCGCCGGGTCCTCGATCTGGTTGATCGAAACCAGGACCTCGGGCGCGATCTTCTTGTTGAGCTTGATGTACTGCTCGAACTGGGAAACGACCGTGCGGGCCAGGGCCTCGACCTCGGGCGCCTCGGCGGGCGCCTCCTCGATCGGGGCGGTATAGGCCTCGAAATACTGGTCGGTCTCCTTGAAGCCGAGCACGCGAGCGCGCTTGCCGCCCTCGACCAGCACCTTCACCGTGCCGTCGGGGAGCTTCAGCAGCTGCAGCACCGTCGAGACGGTGCCGACATCATAGAGATCCTCCGCGCCGGGATCGTCCTGGGCGGCATTGCGCTGGGCGACGAGCAGGATCTGCTTGTCCTCCCGCATCACCGCCTCAAGCGCGCGGACGCTCTTCTCGCGCCCCACGAAGAGGGGAACGATCATATGGGGGAAAACGACGATGTCCCGCAGCGGCAGTACGGGGAGCAGTTCGCCAGTCAGCAATTCGGGTTTCTCATCCGCCATCGGGGACCTCACTCAGGACAGTCGGCGCTGGCCCGCCCGCGTATCGGCACGGACCCACGCCACGGGGTTCTCCCATGAGATGGTGCCGGCCTGGTCGCGGGGCAAGCCGTGGGGCCGCCCCGACTCCAGGCCGGCCCCCTCATGCGGAAGACTGCTCCGCCGCCCGTTCACCATAGATGAAGAGCGGGGCGGCGCGGCCTTCCGCCACTTCCTTGTTGACCACGACCTCCTCGACCTCCTCGAGGCCGGGAAGATCGAACATGGTGCCGAGCAGGATGCCCTCCATGATGGAGCGCAATCCGCGGGCGCCGGTCTTGCGCTGGATGGCGCGGTTGGCCACCGACTTCAGCGCGTCGTCGGTGAAGGTCAGCTTGGTGGCCTCCATCTCGAACAGGCGCTGGTACTGCTTGACCAGGGCGTTCTTCGGCTTGGTCAGGATCTCGACCAGGGCCTTCTCGTCCAGATCCTCCAGGGTGGCGACGACCGGCAGGCGGCCGATGAACTCGGGGATCAGGCCGAACTTCAGCAGATCCTCCGGCTCGACCTCGCGCAGGATGGCCCCCATCCGCCGCTCGTCGGGGCCGCGCACCTCGGCGCCGAAGCCCATGCCGGAGCCCTTGCCCTTGGCGGCGATGATCTTGTCCAGCCCGGCGAAGGCACCGCCGCAGATGAACAGGATATTGGAGGTGTCGACCTGGAGGAATTCCTGCTGCGGATGCTTCCGGCCGCCCTGGGGCGGGACGGAGGCCACCGTGCCCTCCATGATCTTCAGCAGCGCCTGCTGCACGCCCTCGCCGCTCACGTCGCGCGTGATCGAGGGGTTGTCGGACTTGCGGCTGATCTTGTCGACCTCGTCGATATAGACGATGCCGCGCTGCGCCCGCTCGACGTTGTAGTCGGCCGCCTGCAGCAGCTTGAGGATGATGTTCTCCACATCCTCGCCGACATAGCCCGCCTCGGTCAGCGTCGTGGCGTCGGCCATGGTGAAGGGCACGTCCAGGATGCGGGCGAGCGTCTGGGCCAGCAGGGTCTTGCCCGAGCCGGTCGGCCCCACCAGCATGATGTTGGACTTGGCGATCTCGACCTCGCCGCCCTTCGCGCCATGGGCCAGGCGCTTGTAATGATTGTGCACCGCGACGGAGAGCACCTTCTTGGCGTGCTCCTGCCCGATCACGTAATCATCCAGCACCTTGCAGATCTCGCGGGGGGTCGGCACCCCGTCGCGGGACTTCACCAGATGCGTCTTGTGCTCCTCGCGGATAATATCCATGCAGAGTTCGACGCACTCGTCGCAGATGAAGACCGTCGGGCCGGCGATGAGTTTGCGGACCTCGTGCTGGGACTTGCCGCAGAACGAGCAGTAAAGGGTGTTCTTCGAGTCGCCGGACTTGCTCATGAGCGCTCCTGGACCCCCCGGCATCGGGCCGGCGGATCTTTCGGGACTGTAGCCCCCCTGTCATCCAGGGGGAAGCGGAACGGAAAAGGAGCGGCTTGACCCTCCTCCTTCCCCGCCATTCGGGAGACGACCCGGGAAACATTCCCACAGCCGGCACCGGCCAGGGCCGGGCGGTGCCGCGGGAACGGGCCCTCCCCGCTGGGGATCACCCCTTGGGCGCCTCGGTCGGCGCGGCCGGGCGCTGCTCCACCACCTGGTCGATCAGGCCGAACTCGCGGGCCTCCTCGGCGGTCAGATAGGTGTCGCGCTCCATCTTCCGCTCGATCTCCTCGAGAGACTGGCCGGTGTGATGGGCATAGATCTTGTTCAGCCGCTCGCGCGTTTTGAGGATCTCGCGCGCCTGGATGGCGATGTCCGTGGCCTGGCCCTGGGCGCCGCCGGACGGCTGGTGGATCATCACCTGGCTGTTCGGCAACGCGAAGCGCTTGCCCTTCTCGCCCGCCATCAGCAGCAGCGAGCCCGCCGAGGCGGCGATTCCGAGGCAGACCGTCGAGACGGGGGCGCGGATGTACTGCATGGTGTCGTACATGGCGAGGCCCGCCGTCACCACCCCGCCCGGGCTGTTGATGTAGAAGGCGATGTCCTTGTTCGGGTTCTCGCTCTCCAGGAACAGCAACTGGGCGCAGATCAGCGAGGACATCTGATCGTAGATCGGCCCCGTCAGGAAGATGATCCGCTCCTTCAGCAGGCGCGAATAGATATCGAAGGCGCGCTCGCCCCGGGCGGTCTGCTCGACGACCATCGGGACGAGGTTGTTGTAGATTTCGACCGGATCGCGGTCCCGCATTGTGCATCCTCTCGCGGTGGCGGAGCCGGCCGGACCTGCCATGGACCCCCTGTCCATGGCCTTCCGGCTGCTGGCCGCCGCCGTCACCCTAAAGCTTCCAGGTTAACATGGGGCAGCCGGCGGCGGCGGGAAAGAGGGGGTCCCCCCGGCGCCCGAAACGGCCAGGGGCCGGGGCGGGGAACCCTCCCCGCGCCCAGCCCCCGCATTTCCGCCGAACAGCAGCAAAAACAGTCGTTAATCAGGCCGTCGGATCGGCCGAGAGCTCGCCCGCCGGAACTTCCTTCTCGCTGACCTGGGCCAGTTCCAGCATGAAATCGACCACCTTCTCCTCGAAGAGGGGCGCCCGCAGATTCTCGATCGCCTGCGGATTCTTCTGAAAGAACTCCAGCACCTGCCGCTCCTGGCCCGGGTAACGCTGGGCCTCGGTGCGCATGGCGCGGGTCAGCTCGTCATTGGAGACCTGGATGTTGTTGCTGCGGCCGATCTCGGAGAGCAGCAGGCCGAGGCGGATGCGGCGCTCGGCGATGGCCCGGTAGTCGGCCTTGAGCGTCTCCTCGTCCTTGCCCTTGTCCTCGTCGTCCAGGCGGCCCGCCTTCAGGTCGGTCTCGACGCGCTGCCAGATCTGGGCGAACTCGGCCTCGACCATGGAGGGCGGCACCTCGAAGCTGGCCTGCTCCGACAGGGCGTCGAGCAGCTTGCGCTTCACGTTGAGGCGGGAGAGCTGGTCGTACTCGCCCTGGAGGCTCTCCGTGATCCGCGTCTTCAGCTCGTCCAGGCTCTCCAGGCCGAGCTTCTTGGCGAAGTCCTCGTCGAGCGCGGGGCTGACCGGCTTCTTCAGCGCCTTGGCGGTGATCTCGAAGCGCGCCGGCTTGCCGGCCAGCTCGGCCGCCCCGTACTCGGCCGGGAAGGTCACGTCGACATTCCGGGTCTCGCCGACCTTGATGCCCTCGAGGCCCTCGGCGAAGCCCGGGATGAAGCCGGCGCCGCCGATCTCGACCGGCATGTCCTGGCCCGAGCCACCCTGGAAGGGTTCGCCCGCCGTGTCGCCCTCGACCAGGCGGCCGACGAAATCCGTCACCACCACGTCGCCCTGGGCGGCCGGACGCTCCTCAGTGACATCCTCCAGGCTGCGGTTGCGGGCGGCGATGCCCTCCAGCGCCTTGGTCACCTCCTCGTCGCCGACCTTGGCGACGGGCTTCTCCAGGCTGATGCCGGAGAAGTCGGGCAGCGGGATCTCGGGCAGCTGCTCCAGCTCGATCTTGAACTCCAGATCGGCGCCGTCCTCGAACTTCACCAGCTCGATCCTGGGCTGCATGGCCGGGCGCAGGCCGCGCTCGTCCACCACCGTCTTGGTGACGGACTGCACCTGCTCCTCCAGCACCTCGCCCATGACGGCGGAGCCATAGCGCTGCTTCACCACGCCAAGGGGCACCTTGCCCGGGCGGAAGCCCGGAAGGCGGATGTCCTTGGCCAGCGACGCCAGGCGCTGGTCCCGCGCCGCGGCGATATCCGCCGCCGGAACCACCACCGTAAAGGCCCGCTTCAGCCCGTCGGCTGCCAGCTCGGTCACCTGCATCGTCGCTCTACCCGCTCCTGAGATCAGTTCCGTGCCGGCGGTCCGGTGGTGCGGGCGGAGGGACTTGAACCCCCACGGCTTGCGCCACTGGAACCTAAATCCAGCGTGTCTGCCAATTCCACCACGCCCGCGGACGCAAAGGCCGGCGTTGTCATGAGCCGGCGCGTTTAGCGCAGCGGCGCCCTTATTGAAAGGGCGGCCGTCGCGGCGCCCGCCGGAGGCCGGCTTGCGCCCCGCCCGCCGGGGCGGCAGAGAGTAGGGCGACGACGCGGAGAACCCGTATGAGCCTGGCCAGCACCGCCACCCTCCCGCCCCTGGAAAGCCTCCCGGAGCGCGTGCGGGGCATCGAGATCAACCAGATCGCCGAGATCGCCGATCTGGCGCGGGAGGATCCCGAGGTCATCAAGCTCTGGATCGGCGAGGGCGACCTGCCGACCCCCGCCTTCGTCACCGAGGCCGCCGCCGCCGCCATGCGGGCCGGCCAGACCCGCTATACCTACGCCCTCGGCCTGCCGCGGCTGCGCCAGGCGCTGTCCGACTATCACCGCCGCCACTGGGGGGTGGAGGTGCCGGCCGGGCGCTTCACCGTCACCGCCGGCGGCATGAACGCCATCATGCAGGGGCTGCAGGCCATCCTGCGCCCTGGCGACGAGGTCATCATCCCGGGCCCGCACTGGCCCAACTTGGGCGAGACCGTGAAGCTGCTGGGCGGCGTGCCGGTGGACGTGCCGCTGCGCGAGCGCGAGGGCGGCGGCTTCACCCTGGCGCTCGAGGACATCGCCGCCGCCCTCACCCCGCGCACCCGCCTCATCGCCATCAACTCCCCCTCCAACCCGACCGGCTGGGTGATGCCGAAGGCGGAGATGGTGGCGCTGCGCGACCTGGCGCGGGAGAAGGACCTCTGGCTGCTCTCGGACGAGGTCTACAACCACTACACCTATGGCAACGCCATCGCCCCGTCCTTCTTGGAGATCTGCGACGGCACGGACAAGCTGCTGGTCAGCAACACCTTCTCGAAGAACTGGGCGATGACCGGCTGGCGCGCCGGCTGGCTGATCTTCCCCGAGGGGCTAGCCCCCGTCTTCGACAATCTCGGCCAGTACAACACCACCTCGATCCCGACCTTCGTGCAGCATGCCTGCATCGCCGCGCTCGAGCAGGGCGACGACTTCATCCGCACCATGGTCGGCCGCTGCGCCGAGAGCCGGCGCATCTTCTGCGAGGGGCTGGGCGCCCTCCCCGGCATCCGGCTGCAGCCGCCGGAGGGGGCCTTCTACCTGATGTTCGGCGTCGACGGGGAGGCGGATGCCCGCGCCCTGGCGCGCCGGGTGCTGACCGAGGCCAAGGTGGGGCTGGCGCCCGGCACCGCCTTCGGCCCCGCCGGCCAGGGCCGGCTGCGCCTCTGCTTCGCCATCGATGCCGAGCTGGCGCGGGAGGCGATGCGCCGCCTGGACGGGTTCTTCCGCCGCCGCTGAGTTCCCTGGCGCCGGGCCGGCGATTGTCTATCCTGGCCCCTCCGCAGCCGGAAGTCGCGAGTCTGGAGGTGTCATGCGCGCGATCCGCCCGGAGGACGAGCCCGTCGAGGTCGCGGCGCCGGTCATCCTCTATTCCTTCGACCGCCCGGACTATCTGCGGCGGGTCTGCGCCGGCCTGCGGGCGCAGCGGGGCGCGCGGCTCGATCCGGCCGGGATCTGGCTGCTGCAGGACGGCGCCGTCTCGCCGCACACCGGGCGCCGGCGCGGCGATCCGGCCGCCATCGCGGCCAGCATCGCCGTCTTCCGCGAGGCCTTCCCGGCGGGGCAGGTGCTGGACAGCGCGCACAATCTGGGCGTGGCCCACAACATCCTGCGCGGCGAGCGCCTGGCCTTCGAGACGCTCGACGCGCCCCTGGCCTACTTCTTCGAGGACGATCTGGAGCCCGGCCCGCATTACCTCTGGGCGCTGGAGCAGCTCCGTCGCCGCAGCGAGGCCGAGCCGCGCATCGCCTATTTCGGCGCCTATGGCGATCACCGGCGCGACTATCCGGGGCCGGAGGTGAAGTACATCCCCCTGGAGCACCATTGGGGCTTCGGCCTCTACCGCCGGGCCTGGCGGCGCATGGCCGACTGGCTCGCCCCCTACTACGCGCTGCTGGAGGGCCGCGACTACAACGACCGTGACCACGGGCGGATCTTCCGCCTGTGGGAGGGGCTGAGCATCGCCAGCGAGGCCTCCTCCCAGGACGCGGCCAAGAGCATCGCCTGCCTGGAGCTCGGCCTCTCCCGCGTGCTGACCACGGTCAGCTTCGGACGCTACATCGGGGAGCGCGGCAATTCCTTCTCGCCGGCGCATTTCCGCGCCATGGGCTTCGACCGCCACCGCATCGTCGCGGCGGAGGCCTTCGCCTTCCATCCGCTGGACCCGGCGCGGCTGGAGGCGGTGGACGCGCATCACCGCCGGCATTACGAGCGGCTGCGGCGCGAACGGTTCGACGCCATCCTCGCCGCGCATCCCGCGCGGGGCTGAAGCCCTCAGCCGAGCAATGCCTGGGCGCAGGCGTCCAGGATGGCATCGGTGTCGAGCCCATACTCCCGGTAGAGGTCCGGGATGTCGCCCGCCTGCCCGAAATGGTCGACGCCGAGCGGCACCACCCGCTGCCCGCGCACCGCGCCCAGCCAGGCATGGGCGGAGGGATGGCCATCCAGCACCGTGACCAGGGCCGCGTCCGGCGCCAGCGGCGCCAGCAGCCGTTCCACATGCGAGGGTGCCGCGCCCGGCGCGCGGCGCGCGGCGCGCCGGGCCGCCAGCCAGCCGGCATGCAGCCGGTCGGGGCTGGTGATGGCGAGCAGCCCGGCCCCCGGCTCCTCCTCGCGCAGCGCCTCGAAGGCGGCGAGCGCCTCCGGCGCCACCGGCCCCTGATAGGCGATGGCGATCCCCGCCCCCTCCGCCGGCGGCACGGCCCAGTGGCCGCCGGCGATCACCGCCGCCGGGTCGAGGTCGCGCTGCGGCTGGACGATGCCGCGGGTGGAGAGCCGCAGCCAGACCGCCGAGCCCTCCGGCTGCTGCATGTGGTGGAAGGCATGTCGCAGCAGGATGGCCAGCTCGTCGGTATGCGCCGGCTCGTAGGCGGCCAGCCGGTCCTGCGCCATGCCGATCAGCGGCGTGTTGATGCTCTGGTGCTGCCCGCCCTCCGGCGCCAGGGTCAGGCCCGAGGGGGTGGAGACCAGCAGGAAGCGGGCATCCTGGTAGCAGGCATAGATCAGCGCATCGAGGCCGCGGTTGACGAAGGGATCGTAGACCGTGCCCACCGGCAGCAGCCGCGCCCCGTGCATCCGGTCCGCCAGGCCCAGCGCGCCCAGCACGAGGAAGAGGTTCTGCTCGGCGATGCCGAGTTCCACGTGCTGCCCCTTGGGCGACATCCCCCAGCGCTGCGCCGAGGCCAGCTTGGAGTCGCGGAAGACATCGTTCTTCAGGTGGCGGTCGAAGATGCCGCGCCGGTTCACCCAGGGGCCGAGGCTGGTGGAGACGGTGACGTCCGGGCTGGTGGTGACGATGCGCGACGCCATCGGCGCCAGTTCCCGCCCGCCACGGCCGATCTCGGCCATCATCTCGCCGAAGCCCGCCTGGGTCGAGAGCATGCGGTTGGGCGGCAGGCGCGGCGGCGCCAGCGCCGCCGGCACCGGAACCTCGGGCGCCGTCAGGCTGCGCCCCTCCTCCGCCAGGGGCCCGGCGAAGGGCACCGAGGCCAGGAAGGCCTCCAGCTCGGCCTCCGGGATGTCGAGCCCCTCGAAGCGGTCCCATTCATGGCCCGGCCGAATGCCCATCCCGTCGCGGAAGGCGAGCATCTGCTCCCGGGTCATCAGCCCGGCGTGGTTGTCCTTGTGCCCGGCGAAGGGCAGGCCCATGCCCTTGACGGTATAGGCGATGAAGCAGGTCGGCTGGTCGCCCGCCGCCTCCTGCGCGCGGAAGGCCTCGGTCAGGGTCTCGATGTCGTGCCCGCCGAGATTGGTCATCAGCGCGCCCAGCTCCTCATCGGTGAGGGGGTCGATGATGGCGCGGATGCCGGGGAGGCGGCCGAGCTCGGCCAGGATGGCGGCGCGCCAGGCGGCGCCGCCCTGGAAGGTGAGCGCGGCATAGAGGCTGTTCGGGCAGTCGTCGATCCAGCGGCGGAGATGCTCGCCCTCCTCGCGGGCGAAGGCGGCCTCCAGCCTGCGCCCGTATTTCAGCGTGACGACGTTCCAGCCCATGTCGCGGAACAGCCCCTCGATACGCCCGAAGAGCCGGTCCGGCACCACGGAATCGAGGCTTTGCCGGTTGTAGTCGATCACCCACCAGACATCGCGGACGTCGTGCTTCCAGCCTTCCAGCAGGGCCTCGTAGATATTGCCCTCGTCCAGCTCCGCATCACCCACGATGGCGACATGGCGGCCCTTGGGCATGCCCGGCCGCGCCAGGCCGTGCAGGTGGACATAGTCCTGCACCAGCGCGGCGAAGCTGGTCAGCGCCACGCCGAGCCCGACCGAGCCGGTGGAGAAGTCCACCTCCGCCCCGTCCTTCACCCGGCTCGGATAGGGCTGGATGCCGCCGAACTGCCGCAGCGTCGCGAGCTTCTCCCGCTCCTGCCGGCCGAGCAGATAGTTGACGGCGTGAAACACCGGCCCGGCATGCGGCTTCACCGCGATGCGGTCCTGCGGCCGCAGGATGTCGAAGTAGAGCGCCGTCATGATGGCGGCGACCGAGGCCGAGGAGGCCTGGTGGCCGCCGACCTTCAGCCCGTCCCGGTTGGGGCGGATGTGATTGGCGTTGTGGATGGTCCAGGCCGAGAGCCAGAGCAGCTTGCGCTCCAGCGCCTGCAGCAGCTTCAGCCGCCGGGAAGGGTCCTGCTCGGGGCGCAGCGCGCGGGGGTCGGGCGTGGCGTTCATGGATCTCCCCTTCCGTCCTTCCTGGGACCTTGTCGGAACAGGCTACAGACGGGCCGGCGATCCACCAAGCGTCGCGGCATTAACTCCCCGGCAGGACGGGTGGAGGCAGACTTCCCTCCTGCCTGCGCCAAGGGACCGTCCCCGTGCCCGACCACCTCTCCCTCGCCTGCCGGGGCGGCCAGAAGCCGCGCCCGGCCCTGCCGCCGCTGTCCATGGCCTTCCAGCCGATCCTGCGCTGGAGCGGCGCGGGACGGGAACTTTTCGGCTTCGAGGCGCTGGTGCGCGGCCCCGCCGGGGAGGGCGCCGGCAGCGTCATGGCACAGGTGAACCACCGCAACCGCTTCGCCTTCGACCGGTGCTGCCGCCTCCGCGCCATCGAGCTGGCGGCGGAACTCGGCCTGGCGGGGACCGGGGCGGCCCTGTCGCTGAACATCCTGCCCGGCGCCGCGACGGCGTCCGAGGCCTGCATCCGCGCCACCCTGGCCGCCGCGCGGCGCGCCGGCCTGTCCCGGCGGCACCTGATCCTGGAGATGACCGAGCAGGAGGCGATGCTGCATCCGGCCCAGCTGCAGGCCCTGATGGACGGCTGCCGCGCCCTGGGCTTCCGCATCGCCATCGACGATTTCGGCGCCGGCTACTCGGGCCTGGTGCTGCTGACCCGCTTCCGCCCCGACATCGTGAAGCTCGACATGGAACTGCTGCGCGGCGTGGACGCCGATCCGGCGCGCCGCGTCATCCTGCGCCACCTCGCCGCCATGTGCGCCGAGCTCGGCATCGCCGTGGTTGCCGAAGGGGTGGAGACCCGGCCGGAATTCGAGGCCCTGCGCGACCTCGGCATCCAGCTCTTCCAGGGCTACTACTTCGGCCGCCCCGGCTTCGAGCACCTGCCCGGCCTGGCGGCCTGACGGGGGCGGGGTCGGCTCAGACGCTGCGCGCCAGCTTGCGCAGACTGGTCGCCGCCGCCCGGCTGCCCTCGCCGACATAGGCCTCGTGATAGTCCTCGATCTTCGCCGGGTCGTAGAGATAGTTCACCATGAAGCCGAGGCTTTCACGCATGCCCTTCTCGGAGGTGTCGCCGCGCCAGCAGATGCGCTCGACCCGCGCGCCGTTCGAGAGATGGAAGTGCCCGACCGGATCGCGCGCCCGGCGGCCGCCCCGTCCCGTCTCCAGCACCAGGTAGCGGGCGCAGAGCCGGGTGAGGATGGCCTCCGCCTTCGGCGCCCAGCGCGCCGGCAGCGTCCTCGGCGAGGCCAGCAGGGCGCGCAGCGCGGCCTCGCCGCTCTCCAGGCCGGAAACCTCCGCCAGTTGCCGGGCTTCCTCCTCGCTGAGCAGCTTCGGCTCCTCCGCCGCCAGCCTCTCCTCCAGCCAGCGCCGGAAGCCCGGGATCGGCGAGAGGGTCGAGAAGGCCTTGATGTTCGGCAGGTCCTGGGACAGCAGCGCGACCACCCGCTTGATCAGGAAATTGCCGAAGGAAATGCCGTCCAGCCCGCGCTGGCAGTTGTTGATCGAGTAGAAGATCGCGGTATCCGCCTTGCGCGGGTCCTGCACCGGCGCCTTCTCGTCCAGCAGCTTCTGCACCGAGCCGGACAGGCCCTGCACCAGCGCCACCTCGACGAAGATCAGCGGCTCCTCGGGCATGCGGGGGTGGAAGAAGGCGTAGCAGCGGCGGTCGGAATCCAGCCGGTTCTTGAGGTCGCGCCAGGTGCGGATGCGATGCACCGCCTCATAGCCCACCAGCTTCTCCAGCAGCGCGGCGGGCGAGTGCCAGTCGATGCTGCGCAGCTCCAGGAAGCCGAGGTCGAACCAGCTGGCGAAGAGGCCGCGCAGGTCGGCGTCCAGCGCCAGCAGCATCGGGTCCTGGCCCATGACCCGCAGCAGATCGGCCCGCAGATCGACCAGGAACTTCATGCCGTCGGGGATGGTGGTGAACTGGGTCAGCAGGCGCAGGCGCGGCGGCTCCAGCACGCGGCGCAGCTTCGCCTTGGCGGCCGCCCGCGCGGCGCCGTCGCGGGCGGCGCTGACCTCGCGCATCGCCGCCTCGACCGCCACCGGATCGGAATCGAAGCCCGCCAGCGCTCGGAAGAAGGCCATGCGCCCGGCCGGGTCGAGGGCCAGGTAGGATTGCGCCAGGCTCGCCGCGCGGTTCCGCGCCGAGATCTCGCCGCCCGGCGCCTCCAGGCTGGCGCGCAGGCGCGTCTCCCAGGAGGCATCCTCCGCCGGGGCCGAGACGGAGGAGGCCATGTCACGCCAGAGCAGGGCGACACGCTTCAGCGCCCGGTCAAAAAGGCCTGGTTCCGCGACGGCGACATCGGACATGGGGGGTTCCTCGGTAGCGGGCCCGGCGGCAGGCCGGGCTTTGTAATTCAACGAAATATATGGTGAGGAGGTTGCCCTATCCCAGCCCGCCGGGAAAGCGCGAAGGCGAAGCTCTCGGCGATGTGGGGCAGCAGGTCCTCGGCGATCAGCGGGCTCCCCGGAGAGCGCCCCCCGAGCGCGCGGCGGGCCGCCTCGCCGTGCAGCCAGACGGCGGCGCAGGCGGCCTCGAAGGCCGGCAGGCCCTGTGCCGACAGCCCCGCCGCGAGACCGGCCAGCACGTCGCCGCTGCCGGCGGTGGCCAGGGCGGGCGGGGCGTTGTCGTTGATGGCGGCGCGGCCGTCGGGGGCTGCGATGATGCTGTCGGAGCCCTTCAGGACCATCACGGCGCCGGTCGCCGCCGCCGCGCCACGGGCGGCGGACAGGCGATCCGCGCCGGGCGGGCCGAAGACCCGGGCGAACTCGCCCGCATGCGGCGTGAGAATGGCGGCGCCACGCAGCCGGTCCGGCGCGCCGGCGGCCGCGCTGAGCGCCCCGCCATCCGCCACCACGGCGCGCCCGGCCGCCAGGAGACGCGCCAGCACCGCCAGCGTCTCCGCCGAGGGCGGCAGGCCGGGCCCGACCAGCCAGGCATGGCGCCGCGTGTCCGCCAACAGCGCCTGGAGCGGCGACTCCGTTACCAGATGGCCCGGCTCATCGGCGCGGAACAGCGCGGCGGTGGTGGCATCCGCGGTGGCGAGGCTGACCAGCCCGGCCCCCGCGCGCCGCGCCGCCGCCGCCGCCAGCCGCGCCGCCCCCGGCATCTCCGCCCCGGCGGGAATCGTCAGATGGCCCTGGGCGAACTTGTGGCTCCCCGATGTGCGGCGCGGCAGCGTCCACAGCCAGGGCCCGTTGTGGAAGCAATGCACGCCCAGGCCCGGCAGCACCGCCTCTGGCAGGCCGATCGGCGCCAGCACCGTCTCGCCGCAGAGGTCGCGCCCCGGCAGCAGCAGGTGGCCCGGCTTGCGGCGGAAGAAGGTGACGGTGAGCACGGCCGGCGTCACGGGGCCGCGTGGCTGGCCGGTGGCGCCATCCAGGCCCGAGGGCACATCCACCGCGACCACCGGCCCGCCGGCCGCGCCCAGGACCGCCGCGACCTCCGCCGGCAGATCGCGCGTCAGGCCGGCGCCGAGCACGGCATCCACCACCAGCGCCGCGCGCGCCGCCTCGCCGGGCGCGAAGGGCAGCACCGGCC
>NZ_JBSXMU010000006.1:0-79701 GCF_054073225.1 Teichococcus aerofrigidensis | reverse complement strand
AGGCTCATAACCTGAAGGTCACAGGTTCAAATCCTGTCCCCGCATCCATCATCCCCACACCATACACACAAAGCCCGCAGACAATAGTCGCGGGCCATTCCACCATGGGGGGTGCTTACTCCGCGGCGAATTGGGCGTCGTGCAATCGTCGATAAAGCCCATCCTGCGTCATCAGCTCAGCATGCCTTCCCTGTGCCGCGATGCCGTGATTGTCCACGACCACAATGCGGTCGGCTTGGCGAATGGTGGCAAGGCGGTGGGCGATCACCAGCGTCGTGCGCCCCATCGACAGTTCAGCCAGGGACTGCCGGATGGCCCGCTCGGTCTCGGTGTCCAGAGCAGAGGTGGCCTCATCCAGGATCAGGATAGGTGGGTTCTTCAGGAAGATCCGCGCGATCGCCAGGCGCTGCTTCTGCCTTCCCGACAGCTTCACCCCCCGTTCCCCCACCACGGTTTCAAGCCCCAGTGGCAAGCCGGCGATCAACCTGTCCAGCCTGGCCCTTTGCGCGGCCTTCAGGATGTCCTCTTCCGCCGCGTCGAGGCGGCCATAGGCGATGTTCTCCCGAAGCGTCCCGGCGAAGAGAAAGACATCCTGCTGCACGATGCCGATTTGACGGCGCAATGAGCGCAGCGTCATCCGCCGGATATCGATCCCGTCGATGGTGATCCGGCCGGCATCCACGTCGTAGAAGCGGGGCAGGAGAGAACAGAGCGTGGTCTTGCCGGCACCGGAGGGTCCCACGAAGGCGACGGTCTCACCCGCATGGATGGCGAGATCCACCCGATCCAGCACGCGCTTGCCCGCGCCATAGCCGAAGCCGACCTGCTCGTAGCGGATGTCGCCGCGCAGAGGCGGTGCGTCCTGGGCGCCCGGCGCGTCCGCGATATCGGGCATGGTGTCCAGCAATTCGGTGTAGCGACGGAAGCCGGCGATACCCTTGGGATAGGTCTCGATGACAGCGCTGATCTTCTCCACCGGCCGAAAGAAGACGCCGACCAGCAGCAGGAACCCGACGAACTCGCCGTTGGAGATTCCCCCCTCGATGACGAAGTAGCTGCCTGCCAGCATGACCACCATCTGCGTCAGCCGCATCCCAAGGTAATTCACCGACTGGCTGGCGGCCATGATGCGATAGGCGTCCAGCTTGGTCCGGCGGTAGCGGTCATTGTCCTGCGCGAAGAGAGCGCTCTCATGCTTCTCATTGGCGAAGGCCTGCACCACGCGGACGCCGCCCACCGCTTCCTCGATGCGCGCATTGAAGGCACCGACACGGCCGAACAACTCGCGCCAGTTCCGTGTCATCCGGGCGCCGTAATGCGTCGAGCCCCAGGCCACGACGGGGACCACGATGGCGGTCAGCAGGGCCAGCGGAACGTTCACGACGAACATCAGGGCAAAGGCGCCGATGAAGGTCATCACGGCGATGAACAGATCCTCGGGCCCGTGATGGGCGACCTCGCCGACCTCCTCGAGATCCTTCGTCACCCGCGCGACGAGATGGCCGGTCTTCTGGTTGTCGTAGAAGCTGAAGGAGAGCTTCTGCAGATGCTCGAACGCCTTCCGCCGCATCTCCGTCTCGATGTTGATGCCAAGGGCATGGCCCCAGTAGGTCACGACCGCCATCAACCCCGTGTTCAGCAGATAGATCAGGAGCAGCCCCGCTGCTGCGAGCAGGATCAGCCCCCAGTCCTGGCTGGGGAGGAGATTGTCGACGAAAGCCTTGACCGCGATCGGAAAGCCCAGTTCCAGCAGGCCTGCCAGCACGGCGCAGGAGAAGTCGAGCAGGAACAGGCGGCGGTGGGGGCGGTAGTAGGAGAAGAAGCGCCGGAGCATGCGGAACCATCCGGGACAGGGAAGGCCGGGCAGGGCCCGGCGCCTCTCCTCCTATCCGTGCGCCCGGCGGCCCGGTCAACTATCCGCGCCGGCCACCGGGTGGGGACTGTGCGGTCAGCCCAGCGTGGTGACGTTGATCGGCGCCTGGATCCAGGCGTAGCCTTCATTCTCGCGCACCACATGGCCGAGGCCGGGCCAGGGGAAGTGGTAGGAGAGGACCTCGTGCCTGTCTTTCGCCAGGCGATCGAGCATGCGGCTGCGACTCTGCGCCGAGAGCTTGGGGTCCGTATCGAAGGAGAACTCCCAGAGCGGCCGGCGCAGCAGCAGGATGTGGTGGTGCGCCAGGTCGCCCGTGTTCACCAGGGTCTTATCGCCCGAGGTGATGGCGTAGCAGTGGTGCCCGAGCGTGTGGCCCGGGGTGAACAGGGCGATGACGCCGGGCGCGACCTCCTTGCCGTCCTGCACCATGATCATGCGGTCGCGATAGGCGCCGAGGTTCTTCTTGGCGCCATCGATGAAGGGCGTCATGAAGGCCGGGCCGCGCTTGTTCCCGTCATCGGTCCAGTACTTCAGGTCGATCTCGCTCAGCGCGACCTGGGCATTGGGGAAGACCCGGTTGCCCGCGGCATCGACCAGGCCCCAGCAATGGTCGCAATGGGCATGAGTCAGCACGACGAGGTCGATCTGCTCCGGCTGGATGCCGGCGGCCTTCAGGTTGGCCAGCATCCGTCCGGTGGTCGGGCCGAACATCTTGCCGGCCTCGCCCATGCTGTCGCCCATGCCGGTGTCGAACAGGATGAGCTGCTTGCCGGTGTTCAGCACCAGGACATTCTGCTCCAGCGTGGCGGCATCCGGCGGCAGGAAGTTGCTTTCCAGAAGCCCCACGATCTCCGCCGGCGGCGAGGCCGGGAAAGCCGGCTCCGGCTTGCCGAGCGGCAGATAGCCATCGGAGACCACCGTCGCCTCATAGTCGCCGAAGGTGAAGCGGTGCCAGGCCGGCGGCAATTCCTTGCGGAATGGCGCGGCGGCCATCGCGCCTTCGGGCAGGAAGGGCAGCGTGGCCAGGCTGGCGGCGGCGCCGAGCAGGCCGCGTCGGCTCAATGGGATCATGATTTCCTCCCCCGTCTCGATCTGCGGGTCGTGGCGCCACTTTCGGCGCGAGCGGGAGCGGAGCATGGTTCCCCTCCCTCTGGCAACGGGCTTCGGCGGCCCCGCAACGCGTCTGAGGGCCTGGGTACCGAAGCTCAGGCCGCCGGCTTCGCCCGGTGGAACAGATGCGTCATCGCCGCGGTCCCCAGCACCGGCACCAGCAGGTTGGCCACCGGCACCAGGGCCAGTCCCGCCAGCGCGCCGCCGAGCGCCAGGATGCGTGGCCGCAGCCGCCGCCGCGCGGCACGGGCCTCGTCGATCCCGAGCCGCCGCTGTGCCACCCCATCGAACAGCCCGTAGCCGAGGGAGACGGCGGCTGCGGCCCAGAACAGCACGACGCCCAGCGGCGGGACGGCCAGGGCCACGGGCAGGATCACCAGGCTGAGGAGCAGGAACTGCGCCGACATCACCAGCCCTGCGCGCACCTGTGCCGGAAGCGACGCTCCCGCCGGTGGTGGCAGCCCCGGATAGTAGCGCCGCTCGACCGCCTCCGCCGTCTCGTCGAGGAAGAGGCTGGTGATGCCCAGCATCACCGGCACGAAGAGCCAGACCGCCGCCAGCAGGACCAGCGCGCCGCCGAGCAGGCCGGCCACCGTCGCCAGCCATCCCGTGCCGCCGGCCAGGGCGCCGACGCCCCAGTCGGCCAGGAAGGCCAGGCCCGCGAAGGCCAGCATGGCGGCGCCCAGCCCCTTCAGCAGGGGACCACGGAAGCCCGGATCGGCGATCTGCCGCAGCGGCAGGATCAGACTGGCCAGCACGGCCTTCATCGGCGGAGCCTGGGGAGGTGAGGCAGCATCGGGCGGTCCCTTCATGCCGGGCCACGAGCGGCCGGCAGGCCCGCCTTATCTGGTGACGCGCCCCGCCGCGGCGAAGGCCCGCCGGCCCCGCCTCAGCCCGGCATCTTGCACTGGCCTTCCGACAGCGGGCGGGCGGCCTCATCGGCGGGGCTGGTCTCCACCAGCTTGTAGTAGTCGAACTGGCCCTTGCTCTCCTGTGGCGATTTCACCTCGAAGAGATAGGCGGGGTGAAGCTTGCGCCCGTCGGAGCGGATGCTGCCCTGACCGAAGGCGTCGTCATCCGTCGGCATGGCCTTCATGCGGGCGACGGCGGCGCGGCCGGAGGCCTTGGCCGGCGCCACGCCGAGGTCGGCCACGGCCTTGAGATAATGCAGGGTGCCGGCATAGCAGCCGGCATGGATCATATCGATCGGCACGCCGCCCATCCGGGGCTGCAGCCGCCGGGCCAGGGCGCGGGTCCGGTCGTTGAGGTCCCAGTAGAAGCTCTCGGTCAGCAGCAGGCCCTGGGCCGCCTCCAGCCCGAGGCCGTGCACGTCAGGGATCTCCATCAGCAGCGTGGCCAGCTTGGCGCGCCGGGTCACGCCGAATTCCCGCGCCTGCTTGATGCAATTCACCGTGTCGGCCCCGGCATTGGCCAGGCCGATCACCTTGGCCCGGCTGGTCTGCGCCTGCACGAGGAAGGAGGAGAAGTCGGTGGTGGCCGGGAAGGGGTAGCGCACGCCGCCCAGCACCTTGCCGCCGGCCTCCTCGACGAAGCGCGAGGCATCCTTCTGCAACTGGTGGCCGAAGGTATAGTCGGCGGTGATGAAGAACCAGCTGTCGCCTCCGGCCTTGGTCAGCGCCCCGCCCGTCGTGCGCGCCAGCATGTAGGTGTCGTAGGTCCAGTGGACGGTGTTCGGGCTGCACTGCGCGCCGGTCAGCTCGGTGGAGGCGGCGCCGGAATTGACGAAGGCCTTGTTCTTCTCTCGCGTGACATTGGACACGGCCAGCGCGACGGAGGACGTCGGCACGTCCATGATCATGTCGACCCCGTCCTGGTCATACCAGGTGCGGGCGATGTTGGAGCCGACATCGGCGCGGTTCTGGTGATCGGCGCTGAGCACCTCCACCGTGATGCCGGGATGCGCGGCCATGAACTCCTCGGCCGCCAGTTTCGTGGCGGCTAGGCTGCCCGGGCCGCCGGTGTCGCGATAGGGGCCGGACATGTCGTTGAGCACGCCGATGCGGATGGTCCCCGCCCGCCCTTGCGCCCGTGCGGGGCGCAGCATGGAGGGGCCGCCCAGCGGCAGCAGGGCGGTGCCGGCGGCGAGCAGGCTGCGGCGATCGATCAGGGCCATTCTTGTCGTCCTCCTCGGTTTGCCGTCCGGAGTGGCTTCCCCGGTCGGTGCGATGCTTCAGGGAGAGGGATTGTCCGCCTCGCGCGCATAGAGCTCGCGGATGCGCGCCTTCAGCAGCTTGCCCGTGGCGGTGTGCGGCAGCTCCTCGACGATGCGGATCGTCTCCGGGATCCACCAGCGCGCCACGCGGCCCTCGAAATGCGCCCTGACCGCCTCCGCATCGAGGCTGGCGCCCGGGCGCAGCACGACCACCAGGAGCGGCCGCTCGCCCCAGCGCGCATCCGGCCGGGCGACCACCGCGGCCTCCTGCACGGCGGGATGCGCGACGGCGATGTTCTCCAGCGCGATGGAGCTGATCCACTCGCCGCCCGACTTGATGACATCCTTGGTGCGGTCGACGATGCTGACATAGCCATCGGCATCCATGGTCGCGACGTCGCCGGTCTCGAACCAGCCCGCCTCGGCATGGGCGGGGCTCTCCTCCAGCCCGTGATAGGCCGAGGCCACCCAGGGGCCGCGGGTCATCAACCGGCCGAAGCTGCGGCCATCGCGCGGCACGTCGCTTCCGGCATCGTCGAGGATGCGGAAGCTGGCACCGAAGAGAGGGCGGCCCTGCCGGGCGGCCAGATCGAGCCGCGCCGCGGGATCGAGCCCCGCATGCTTCGCCTTGGGCGCGTTGGCCAGGCCCAGGGGGCTGGTCTCCGTCATGCCCCAGGCGTGCAGCACGGACACGCCCATGGCCTCGAAGCGCTCGATCATCACGCGCGGGCAGGCGGAGCCGCCGATGGCCACCCGGCGCAGCGCGCCCGGCGTGGCGTCCGTCTCGCGCATCCAGTCCAGGAAGCCCATCCAGACCGTGGGCACGCCGGCCGAGAAGGTGACGCCCTCCGCGGCCATCAGCTCGTGCAGGCTGGCGCCGTCAAGCCTCGGGCCGGGCATGACCAGCTTGGCGCCGACCATCGGCGCGGCGAAAGGCAGGCCCCAGGCATTGACGTGAAACATCGGCACCACCGGCATGGCGACCGATGCCGCGCCGAGGTCGAAGACATCCGGCTGGCAGCAGGCCATGGCGTGCAGCACGCTGGAGCGGTGGCTGTAGAGGACGCCCTTGGGGGCGCCGGTGGTGCCGGAGGTGTAGCAGAGGCCGCAGGCGGAGCGCTCGTCGAGTTCCGGCCAGTCATAGTCCGGCGCCTCCGCGGCGAGCAGGTCCTCGTAGCAGAGCAGGGGCGGCAGGCCCGCCGGCTGGGGGGGCATATGCGCCTCGTCGGTCAGGACGATCACGGCGCGCACGGCGCCGAGCCTGCCGGCCAGCCCCTCCAGCAGGGGCAGGAAGGTGAGGTCGGCGCAGAGCACGCCATCCTCTGCATGGCCGATGATGCCGGCGATCTGCTCGGGGAAGAGGCGGGGGTTGATGGTGTGGCAGACCAGGCCGGCGCCGCCGGCGGCATAATAGAGCTCGAGATGGCGATGGCTGTTCCAGGCCAGCGTGCCGACCCGGTCCCCGGCCTCCAGGCCCAGCCGCAGCAGGGCGCGGGCCAGGCGCCGGGCGCGCTCGTGCAGGGTGGCGTAGTCGGTGCGGTGGACCGGTCCCTCGACGCTGCGGGAGACGATCGCGGTGTCGCCATGATACTCGGCGGCGTGAAGCAGGATGCGGCTGACCAGCAGAGGCACGTCCATCATCAAGGCGCGCAAGGCTTCTCTCCTCCCCAGGGGCGGCGGCCTGTTTCCGGCCGTCCGCCTGATAACCAAGGCTCAGCGCAGCACGGCGGTCCGGTTCAGAACAGGGCCTCCGGCAGCGCCATGACCGGCGCTGCCCCTTCCGCCAGGGCGAGGTCGAGGGCCACGCTCTGCGGCAGGATGCGGCGATGGAAGAAGCCGGCGACATCGAGCCAGCGGCGGTGCCGTTCCTCCCGCGCGCCGGTCCGCAGCGCGGCCAGGGCCATGCGGAGCCACATCCAGCCCAGCGCCACGAGCAGGAACAGGCGGAGATAGTCCGCCGCGGCCGCCCCGGTCTCGGCGGGGTCCGCGGCGGCACGGCGGCGCAGGCGCTCGGTCGCGCCCTCCAGCCGTGCCAGCGCCGCCGCCAGCGGCGTGGCGAGGTCGGCCGCCCCGGCCACGGCGGTCGCCTCCTCCAGGCTCTCCCGCACCAGCGCGAAGAACTCCCGCGGCGCGGCGCCGTCCTCCAGCGCCAGCTTGCGGCCGGCGAGGTCCATGGCCTGCACCCCGTTGGTGCCCTCGTAGATCTGCGCGATGCGGGCGTCGCGCACCAGCTGCTCCATGCCGTGGTCGCGGATGTAGCCATGCCCGCCGAAGACCTGCTGCGCCAGCACCGTGGCCTCGAAGCCGAGATCGGTGAAGCCGGCCTTGATCACCGGCGTCATGAGCGCGACCAGGCGATCGGCCCGCGCGCGCGCGGCGGGTTCCGGGTGCCGGGCCGCCGTCTCCATCTGCAGGGCGGTCCAGAGGGCGAGACCACGCGCCGCGCCGGTGAAGGCGCGGATGGTGAGCAGCATGCGGCGCACGTCGGGATGCACCAGGATCGGCTGCGCCGGGCCGCTCTCCTGGCCCGGCGCGCGTCCCTGCAGGCGCTCCCGCGCATAGGCCACGGCGCCCTGATAGGCGGCCTCGGCGACGCCCAGTCCCTGGATGCCGACGAAGAGCCGCTCGGCGTTCATCATGGTGAACATGGCCTGCAGCCCGCGATGCGGCGCGCCGACCAGCCAGGCCGTGGCGCCGTCATAGGACATGGCGCAGGTGGGCGAGCCGTGGATGCCCATCTTCCGCTCCAGCGCGGAGGGTGCCATGGCGTTGCGCGCGGCGGGCTCGCCGTCCGGCCCGGGCAGGTACTTCGGCACCAGGAAGAGGCTGATGCCGCGCACCCCCGGCGGGGCGTCCGGCAGCCGGGCCAGCACCATGTGGATGATGTTGGGCGCCAGCTCATGGTCGCCGCCGGTGATGAAGATCTTGCTGCCGGTGAGGCGCCAGCTGCCCTCGGGCCCTGGCTCGGCGCGGCAGCGCAGCAGGCCGAGATCGGTGCCGGCCTGCGGCTCGGTCAGCACCATGGCGCCGGCCCATTCCCCGCTGACCAGCTTCGGCAGGTACAGCGCTTTCAGCGCCGGCGATCCGTGCCGCTCCAGCGCCTCGGCCACGCCGCGCGTCAGGCCGGGCAACAGCCCGAAGGCGAAGTTGGCCGAGGAGACCATCTCGTCCAGCAGGATCTGCGCGATGCGCGGCAGCCCCTGGCCGCCCCATTCCGCGGGTTGCGAGAGGCCGCCCCAGCCGCCCTCGGTGAAGGCCTGGTAGGCGGCGTCGAACCCCCGGGGCATGTACACGGTCCCGTTCTGCAGCCGGC
The DNA here is from genome assembly GCF_054073225.1 of Teichococcus aerofrigidensis. Taxonomy (NCBI): domain Bacteria; kingdom Pseudomonadati; phylum Pseudomonadota; class Alphaproteobacteria; order Acetobacterales; family Roseomonadaceae; genus Roseomonas; species Teichococcus aerofrigidensis. The sequence goes on along the minus strand of NZ_JBSXMU010000006.1, from coordinate 71,232 downwards.
AGCCCTCCTCGTCGCCGATGCGGTTCAGGGGCGCCAGCACGCCGGCGGCGAGGCGGCCCGCCTCCGGCAGGATGTCCCGCAGCAGCGGCAGCAGGGGGCCGTCCAGCCCGGGAAGGGCGGCGAGGTGACGTTCCGCCGACAGCACCTCATCCAGGAGGGCCAGCATCTCCTCGGTCGGCGGATGATAGGGCGGCATGCGGTCCTCCGGCGTTCAGGCGGGAGTGGTCGCCGACCCGGCTCCGCGACGACCTTCGGACCCGTGCCCGGACTCGTCCTGACCGCGGTGTCCTGGACCATGGACCTTTCCCCTGCCCGGAGCAGCGCATGGCCGGACCGGAGAAGTCAATGGCGGCGATGCGACGGGCCCCGCGCGAGGCTCACAGGCTCTCGACCAGGTCGCGCACCGGCGTCGCCGGCCCGTCCTGTCCGCGCATGCCGATCCGCCCGAGGCCCGGCAGCTTGACGGCCGGGCGGCGCAGATCGATCCCGGCGATGGCACCCAGGATGCTCACTTCCAGCCCCTCCACCCAGGCCAGGGTCAGGCCGAGATAGCCGCCGAGGGTCAGCCGGAACCCGGTGCCGGACGAGGTGGGGCGCAGCCAGCGCCCGTCATAGGGGAAGTCCTTGCCGATGGCCGTCGGCGGTAGCGCGGCGCCCAGTCCCGGCACGGCGTCCAGCACGGCGGCGACGAAGGTGTTGGAGTTCGGCCCCGGCCAGGCGCGGTAGTCCCCCTGGTTGCGCCAGGCATAGCCCTCGATCGCCGCCTGCATGCTCGGGATGAGCGCCGCCGCCGCCGCACCGTCGGCGGCGAAGACCGTCTCCGGCATGGCGCCGAACCAGCGCCCGTCCGGCTCGAAGCCGTTCATGCGGATGGGCTGGCCCCAGGCGGTGTAGTCGTACCGGGTGTAGCCGCCCGCGCCCTCGGGCTTGAAGACGATCCAGCAATGCGTGGCGAAGATGCCACGCCAGCGCACCGTCTGCGCGGCGAAGACCCGGACCACGGCGGGGGCATGCGTGGCGGCGGCGGGCAGGACGCCGATGCTTGAGCGATCCGCGGTGCGCCATCCGGCACCGCTGCCGCGGAGCTGATACAGCGCGGCCGAGATACCGAGGGGCAGGAGATAGAGGAGGACGAACAACAGCGCGGCGATTTTGAGCGGAGCGACCATGCCCGTCACATTTGCCTTTTGCTGCATTGCGGCAAGGGGCGCGGCATCATCGCCATGCGGGCGCCGGCTGGCGCCGCCGGAAGGGTGCCGTGAGGAGCTGGGCCAGGAGCAGCCCCAGCATCAGCCCGCCCAGGCCGTAGATGGCGCCGGCGGTGTTGAGCAGCAGGCGGGGGATATAGGTCTCGTAGGCGGTCGCCAGCACGGCGGCCTCCGCATCCTCCGCCCCTGCCGCCGCCACGCGGAAGGCCACGAGCGGCCGCAGCAGGCCCGGCGCCGCCGCCATCTCGGCATGCGCCGCCCGCAGGCCGGCCAGGCGGGCGGCCGACCGGCGAAGCCCCTCGGCATTGGCCGGCTCCGGGCCCTTCAGCGCCTCGACGAGGGCCGGGCCGGTGGTCTGCTCCGGCAGGCGGTAGTAGTCCCGGGCGATCCTCTCCCGCTCCGCCAGGTCGCGCGCCGTGGCCTCCGCCGCCTGCCGCAGCCCCGCCTGATAGGCATCGGCCAGGCCGGGCAGCTGCATGGCCGACAGCGTCAGGAAGAGGGCCAGGCCGAGCCGGATGCTGTCGCCCAGCCAGCGCCCCAGGAATCCCGCCATGCCGCGCTCCTCATGCTCCTCTGGAAAAGGGCCACGACGCCACGGGTTGCACCTCAGGCCAGGCCGCAGCCCCCCAGCACCAGTTGCAGCACCGTGGCGCCGCCCTGGGCCTGGGCCTGCTCATCGAGGGGAGGGCAGTCCAGCACCGCGCGGATCTGCGGGTCGAAATCGGCGTAGGTCTGGGTCATCGCCCAGATGGCGAAGAAGAGGTGCGGCGGGCTGACCGGCCGCATGCGGCCTTCGGCGATCCACCCCTCGATGACGGCGGATTTCTCCCGCACCAGGGCGCGCAGGGGCCCGGCCAGGTAGCTCTGCAGATAGGGCGCCCCGTGCAGCACCTCGTTCGCGAAGACCCGGGAGGCCTGCGGGCGCCGCCGCGACCAGCGCATCTTGGCGCGGACATAGGCGGACAGCGCCTCGGCGGGGTCCGCCTCCGGCCGGATCGGATCGGTGGCGGAGAGCCAGAGGGTCAGGATGCCTTCCAGCACGGCGCGGTAGAGCGCCTCCTTGGTCCCGAAGTAGTAGTGCAGATTGGCCTTGGGCAGCCCCGCCGCGGCGGCGATGCAGGACATGCTGGCGCCCTCGAAGCCGGCATCGGCGAAGACGCCTTCCGCCGCCTCCAGGATCAGGTCGAGGCGGGCCTGCCGCCGCCGGGAGCGGGGAGAGACGGCCTGCCGTCCGGACATCGGGCACCCTTCCTGCCTGCGCCCGCGGCGGCATGCCGTGGCACCGAACATTCTTGACCGTTCGGTCAGGATTTTCCTAGCCTCGCCGGGCGGCCCCTCCAGGCCTTCCCACGGGCGGGGCCCGCCGCAGGGGAAGTGGCGCGACGATGACCGACCTCAATCGACTTCGCGAGGGTCTCCGAGGGCACGGCGCGGCGCCGCGTCCGATCGTCCTGACCTCGCATCCGCAGCGTGGCGCCGCCCTGGCCTCGCCGCTGCTCTGGGGCGAGGCCGATCCGACCCGGCGCGGCCCGGTCGTGGCGACGCTGCAGAACCCGGCGATGCGCAACGCCATCGGGACCCATGCCGGCTCCTATGGCCTCTATCGCGCCCTGGCGGTGGCCTCCGGCCAGCTCCGGGCCGATCACCGCCCGGACTACCGCGACACCCGCCCGGCCAGTCCGATCGGGCCCTTTCCCGCCTGGAACGATCCCGCGAAGATCGTCTCCTTCGACCCCTGGGGGCACTTGGTGCCCGAGGTCTTCGCGGCGCAGATCGAGGCCGGGCTCGATGTCCGTCCGAGCATCGCCGTCACCCGGGCGCATATCAACATGCCGGAGCTGGCCGCCGCCGTGGCGGCCGGGCGGCTGGCGCCGGACGGCGAGGTGCTGCTGGCCAACGGCGATGCGCGGGTGACCAAGGTCGCCATCGAGCCGGTCTGGTACCTGCCCGGCATCGCGGCGCGCTTCGGGCTGGGCGAGACGGCGCTGCGGCGCGACCTCTTCGAGCAGACCGGCGGCATGTTCCCCGAACTGGTGACGCGGCCGGACCTGCGGGTCTTCCTGCCGCCGATCGGCGGCATGACGGTCTATCTCTTCGGCGACACCGGCAAGCTCGGCCGGCCCGAGACCCGGATCGCCTGCCGCATCCACGACGAATGCAACGGCTCGGACGTGTTCGGCTCCGACATCTGCACCTGTCGCCCCTATCTGGCGCATGGCATCGAGGCCTGCATCGGCATGGCGCAGGAGGGCGGGGTCGGCGCCATCGTCTACAATCGCAAGGAGGGGCGGGCGCTGGGCGAGGTGACGAAGTTCCTCGTCTACAACGCCCGCAAGCGGCAGGAGGGCGGCGACCGCGCCGAGCGGTATTTCCAGCGCACCGAATGCGTCGCCGGGGTGCAGGACATGCGCTTCCAGGAGCTGATGCCGGATGTGCTGCACTGGCTCGGCATCACCCGCATCGACCGGCTGGTGTCGATGAGCAACATGAAGTTCGCGCCGATCACGGAGAGCGGCATCCAGGTGGTCGAGCGCGTGCCGATCCCGGAGGCGCTCATCCCGCCGGATGCCCAGGTGGAGATGGATGCCAAGAAGGCGGCCGGCTACTTCACCGAGGCGGTGCCGGGCGCGGAGGAACTCGCCAGGGCCAAGGGCCGCCCACTTTGATCTCGGAGGCCGTGGCGCTGCTGCGCCAGCCCGCCACCATCCGGGCGCGCTGCCACGCCCTGCTGCGCCTCGCCGAGGCGGACGCCCTGGGGCACTTCCGCCTCCAGCCGGCGCGCCTGCCCGCCGCGGCCGATTACGTGACGGAGACGATCCGCGCGACCTATCCCGATCTGCGCATCCCCTACCATGCGCGCTGGCGCCATTTCGCCGCCGGCGGCCTGGACCGCTGGGGTGCGCTGGCCTCCCGCCTGCGGGACGAGGACGCCGCCCGGATCGCGCGGCGGCGCTTCGACCTCTGCCTAGTCTCGGTCCTGCTCGATGCCGGGGCGGGGCCGGACTGGCACTTCAAGGCGGGAGACGGGACCGTCCTGGCGCGCTCCGAGGGCCTGGCCGTGGCCAGTCTGGAAGCCTTCGCGGCGGGGCTCTTCTCGGACGTGGCCGGCGACCCGCTGCGTGTCGATGCCGCGGCGCTGGAGCGGCTGGAGGCGGGCGATCTGGCCCGCCTGTTCCAGGTGTCGCCGGAAAATCCGCTGACGGGGCTGGAGGGACGAGCGGCGCTGCTGCGCGGCACCGGCGCCGCCTTGCGCCGGGCGCCGCACCTCTTCCCCGGAGCGCGCCCCGGCGGGCTCTATGATGCCCTGCGGGCCCGGGCCGTGCCGGACGGCGTGCCGGCGGCGGAGATCCTCGCCGCGCTGCTGGAGGGGCTGGCGCCGGTCTGGCCGGCGCGGCTGACGTTGGACGGGGAGAATCTGGGCGATGTCTGGCGCCATCCGCAGGCCGCGCCGGAGGGGCCCGCACCCGGCCTGGTGCCGTTCCACAAGCTCTCGCAATGGCTCAGCTACTCGCTGGCCGAGGTGCTGGAGGATGCCGGCCTGCCGGTGCTGGCGCTGGATGCGCTGACCGGCCTGCCGGAATATCGCAATGGCGGGCTGTTCCTCGATCTCGGCGTGCTGGCGTTGCGCGATCCCGCCCTGGCGTCCGCCGTCCTGCCGGTGGATCATCCGGCCGTCGTCGAATGGCGGGCGCTGACCGTGGCGCTGCTCGATCGCCTGGCCGGGCTGGTGCGGGACAGGGTCGGCCTGGATGCCGCCGCGCTGCCCCTGGCCCGCGTGCTGGAGGGGGGGAGCTGGGCGGCCGGCCGGCGTATCGCCCGCGCGCTGCGCCCCGGTGGCGGACCGCCGCTGCGGGTGGCCAGCGACGGAACCGTGTTCTGAGGAAGGATCGTCCTGCCATGTCCGAGCCCGCCGCCATCCCCGACCAGGAGGTCTCCGGCCAGGTCCCTGGCCAGGTCCCCGGCCAAGTCCCCGGCCAAGTCACGGTGATCCGCCACCCGCTGGTGCAGCACAAGCTCACCCTGATGCGCCAGAAGCAGACCTCGACCGGCGAGTTCCGCCGCCTGGCGCGCGAGATCAGCCTGCTGATGGCCTATGAGCTGACCCGCGACCTGCCGATCGAGACGACCGGCATCGAGACGCCGCTGGAGCCGATGCAGGCGCCCATCCTGGCCGGCAAGAAGCTCTGCATCGTCTCCATCCTGCGGGCCGGGGACGGCATCCTGGAAGGCATGCTGGACCTGGTGCCCTCGGCCCGTGTCGGCCATATCGGCCTCTACCGCGACCCTCACACGCTGGTGCCGGTGGAGTACTACCTGAAGCTGCCGGAGGACGTGTCGGAACGGCTGGTCATCGTGGTGGACCCGATGCTGGCGACCGGCCACTCCGCCGCCGCGGCGCTGGCGCGGCTGAAGGAGGCGGGCGCCGAGCAGCTCCGCTTCGCCTGCCTGCTGGCCGCGCCCGAGGGCATCGGCGTGCTGGCCGAGGCGCATCCGGAGGTGCCGGTCTTCACCTGCTCGGTGGATCGCGAACTGGACGCGCATGCCTATATCCGTCCCGGCCTTGGCGATGCCGGGGACCGGCTCTACGGCACCAAGTAGGCGGCCGGCCGCCTCCCGCGCCGCCTTCTGCAGGGGAGGGACAACATGGACGGGATCTGCATCGCCGGCTGGGCGCATTCGCCCTTCGGCAGGCTGGACGACCCGGACGCCGAAAGCCTGATCGCGCGGGTCGCGGGCCCCGCGCTGGCGCATGCCGGGGTGTCGCCCGCGGAGGTGGACGGGGTCTTCCTCGGCCAGTTCAACAGCGGCTTCTCGAAGCAGGACTTCCCGTCCTCCCTGCCCATGCAGGCGGTGCCGGAGCTGCGCTTCAAGCCGGCGATGCGCTGCGAGAACGCCTGCGCCTCCGGTTCGGCCGCCATCCACGCGGCACGGGATTTCATCGGCGCCGGGCGGGGCCGCATCGCCCTGGTGATCGGCGTCGAGAAGATGACGGCCGCCAGCGCCGAGGCGGTGGGCGACAATCTGCTCGGCGCCAGCTACCGCCGCGAGGAAGGCGGCATCCCGGCCGGATTCGCCGGTGTCTTCGGCCGCATCGCCGAAGCCTACTTCCAGCGCCACGGCGACCAGTCGGACGCCCTGGCGATGATCGCCGCCAAGAACCACCGCAACGGGCTGGACAATCCCCTGGCGCAGCTGCGGCGTGACCTCGGCTTCGACTTCTGCCGCCATCCCAGCGAACGCAACCCGCCGGTCGCCGGCCCGCTGAAGCGCACCGACTGCTCTCCGGTCTCGGATGGCGCGGCCGCCCTGGTGCTGGCCGATGCGGAGACGGCGTGCGGCCTCGGCCGGGCGATCCGCTTCCGTGCCGCCGTGCAGGTGAACGATCTGCTGCCCATGTCCCGGCGCGATCCGACGCGTTTCGAGGCCGGGGAGATCGCCTGGGGGCGGGCGCTGGAGCAGGCCGGCCTGCGCCTGGGCGATCTTTCCTTCGTCGAGACGCATGACTGCTTCACCATCGCCGAACTGATCGAATACGAGGCGATGGGGCTGGTGCCGACCGGGCAGGGCGCGCGCGCCATCGCCGAGGGCTGGGTCGCGGCCGACGGACGCCTGCCCGTCAACCGTTCCGGCGGACTGAAGGCCAAGGGCCATCCGGTGGGCGCCACCGGCGTGTCGATGCACGTGATGGCGGCGATGCAACTGGCCGGCGAGGCGGGCGCCATGCAACTGCCCCGCGCCGATATCGCCGGCGTCTACAACATGGGCGGCACGGCGGTGGCGAATTACGTCTCCATCCTCGACCGCCTTCCGGAATGAGCGGGACGGGATCTTGACCGCGGACGCCGCGCGGCGTCCCATCGGCCTGTCCGGAAAGCCGAACAGGAGAAACGTCATATGCGCGCTTGGGCCGTGGTCGAATGTGGTAAGCCCCTGCAGGACATCGAGATGCCGACGCCGGAGCCGAAGGGCGAGGAGGTGCTCCTCGAGGTCACCCATTGCGGCGTCTGCCATTCCGACCTGCATATCTGGGAAGGCAGCTACGACATGGGCAGCCGCGGCGCGATGTCGCTCACGGAACGCGGCGTGAAGCTGCCGCTGGCCATGGGCCATGAGATCATCGGCAAGGTCGTCAAGCTCGGCCCCGAGGCCAAGGGCGTCGCCGTCGGCGACCACCGCATCGTCTTTCCCTGGCTCGGCTGCGGCACCTGCCCGCGCTGCGAGGCGGGGCAGGACAACATGTGCCAGGTCAAGCCGCTGAGCCTCGGCGTCTTCCAGAACGGCGGCTATGCGACCCATGTGCTGGCCCGCAAGCCCGAGCATCTGGTGGCCTTCGACGGGCTCGATCCGGCGGTCGCGGCGACCTATGCCTGTTCCGGCATCACCGTCTATTCCGCCATCCGCAAGGTGATGCCGATGGCGCCCGACCAGCCGATCGTCGTCATCGGCGCCGGCGGCCTCGGCCTGAACGCCATCGAGATCCTGAAGGCCCTCGGCCACAAGCGCATCTGCGTCGTCGACATCTCGGAGGAGAAGCTGGCGGGGGCGCGTCAGGCGGGGGCCACCGATACGGTGCAGGCCGCCGGCGAGGACACCGCCGCCCGCGTCATCGCCGCCTGCGGCGGGCCGGTGGACGCGATCATCGATCTCGTCAACGGCACCTCCACGGCGCGATTCGCCGTCGATGCCCTGGCGAAGGGCGGGCAGTTGATCCAGGTCGGGCTGTTCGGCGGCGAGATGGTGGTGCCGCTGCCTCTGATGGCGACGCGGGCGCTCAGCATCCGTGGCAGCTATGTCGGCAATCCGCAGGATCTGCGCGAGGTGGTCGGGCTGGCGCAGGAGGGCAAGCTGCAGCCGTTGCCGGTGTCGACCGTCCCGCCTTCCGAGGTCAACAACGTGCTGAACCGCCTGCGGGATGGGAAGGTGCGCGGGCGGGTCATTCTCGCTTCGACGTGACGCCTCTAGAATAAGTTGTTAACCTGCCGGCACTGCAACCAGGCGGTGCCGGTGGACTCCATATCCTCAATCATTCCTGGCCCTGACGGCCTGGCGGAGCCCTTCGTTCCGCCCCATCCGCCACGCCCCCGACGACTGGCGCCGCTGCCGGAGTTCCTGTGGGCGCTGCGCCGGTCCTTCCTCGACATCTGGCCACAGCCGAGTTTCGAGCAGGACTTCGCACATCGCCGGATCCTGCTGCGCGACATCTTCCTCTGCAACAGCCCCGCCACCGTGCAGGAAGCCTTCGTCGACCATGCCCTCGATATCGAGCGCAAGTCGCCGCAGATGCGCCATGCCCTGCGCCCGTTGCTGGGCGACGGGCTGTTCATCAGCGATGGCGCGCTGTGGAAGGAAAGGCGGCGGGTCGTGGCGCCCGTCACCCATGTCTCGCGCCTCGCCTCCCTGACGCCGCCGATCACCGAGGCGGCCGGCGAGCGTGCCGCGGCCTGGCGGGCGCGGGATCCGGCGCAGCCGATCGACATGCTGGCCGAGATGGGTCACCTGACGGCGGAGATCATCTGCCGCACCATCTTCGGCCGCCAGCTCGGCGGCAATGCGGCCGCCACGGTGGTCGGCGCCTTCGCCGAGTACCAGCGCGCCGTCGGGCAGACCGACCTGCTGTCGCTGCTCGGCCTGCCGGACTGGATGCCGCGCTGGCAACCGCGCCGGGTACGGCAGGCCAGCCGGCGTATCCAATCGGTGCTGGACGGGCTGATCGCCGGCATCCTGTCCGGCGCGGGCGAGGGCGAGGCCAGCCTGATCCGTGCCATGGCCGAGGGCGTCAATCCGGCCACCGGCCGGCGCATGGACCGGGAAGCCTTCCGCAACGAGGCCGCCGTGCTCTTCATGGCGGGGCATGAGACCACCGCCAATACCCTGGCCTGGGCTTGGTACCTGTTGAGCCAGTCGCCTTCCGCCCTGGCACGCGTCCAGGCGGAGGCCGATGCCCTGCCCGGGCCGGCGGCGCGGTTCTCCGACATGGCGGGCCTCGCCTTCACCCGGGCCGTGGTGGAGGAAACGCTGCGCCTCTATCCGCCCGTCGCGCTGCTGGCGCGCGAGGCGGTGGCGGAGACCACCATCGCGGGACGGCGCGTGCCCAAGGGCTCGCTGGTACTGGCCGTGCCCTGGCTGCTGCATCGCCACCGCAAGCTCTGGAGCCAGCCCGACGCCTTCATCCCCGAACGCTTCCTGGCCGGTGGGGAGGCCGCCACCAAGCCGCGTTACACCTGGATTCCCTTCGCCATCGGGCCCCGCGTCTGCACCGGCGCGGCCTTCGGCCTGACCGAGGCGGTGCTCTGCCTGGCCACGCTCTGCCGCGCCGTCACGCCCCGGCTGGTGCCGGGCACGACGGTCTATCCGATCTGTCGCCTGACCCTGCGGCCGGGGGACCGGCTGCCCATGCTGCTGGAGCCGCGCCATGGCTGAGGGGCGGGCGCGGCGGCTGCTGCGATGGCTCGACAACGGCAAGGACCTGGCCCTGCACGAGGGCATGCGCAGGCTGCCGACGCCGTGGGTCTCGGATCTCGGGGCGGGGCTGGCCCGGCTCGGCGCGCATGGCCGGCACAGGAGCAAGATCGGGCGCGCCGTGGCGGCGCTCGATCATCTTCGCCCCGATCTCGACGCGGCGGGCCGGCACGACCTGGCGCTGCGGAACTTCCTGCAGATCGGCCGGACCATGGCGGAGTTCTCCTGCATGGACCGGTTCTGGGAGGAAGGCCGGGTGGAGATCGTCGGGCGGGAGAACCTCCCCGGCAACAACGTCATCCTGGCCCTGCTTCATCTCGGCAACTGGGAGGCGCTGAATGCGGCGGTGACGGGGATGGGCCTGTGGGGCTGCAGCATCTATCAGCCGCCGAGCAGCGCGGCGCAGCACGCCATCGCCGTGCGGGCGCGGCGGCGCGTGAGGAACGATGCCATCCCGGCCTCCACCATGGCGCCCCGCCAGGCCCTGCGGGTTCTCGGGGAGGGCGGCCTCGTGGGCATCTTCGTGGATGAGTACCTGCATGGCCGTGTGAACGCCCCGGCCTTCGGCCGGCCACCGGCACCGGGGGGCAATATCGCCCTGGTGCCGCGCCTGGCGCGCAAGGCCGGGGTCCCCGTGGTCCCGGGCTTCGCGCTGCGCCGGCCCGGCCCCCGGTTCGAGGCGCATTTCCTGCCGCCGGTGCCGATGAGCGGTGACGCGGCCCGCGATCAGGCGGCGCTGGAGGCCGTCATCGAACCGGTGATCCGGGCGAATCTCGAGCAGTGGTTCATGCTCTATCCCTTTCGCCCGGATTGCTAAGGCGGCTCAGCCGAGCCGCGCCTCGATCCAGCAGGCCCAGGCGAGCAGCGCCGCATCCGCGCCGGCGGGGGCCACGAGCTGGATGCCGAGCGGCAGGCCCTTCGGCCCCGTCCCGGCCGGCAGGCTGATGCAGGGGCCGTGCAGCGCCGTCCACACCGCGTTGCAGACCGGCTCGCCGGTGGCGCCCAGCCCTTCCGGTGCCTCGCCGGGCGCGGCCGCCGTCAGCAGGATGTCGTGGTCCGTCATGAGCGCGCGGAAGGCCGCGCGACCTTCCGCGAAGGCACGGCGCGCGGCGGCCAGCCCGGAGGCCGGAATGCTGGCGGCCCAGTCGAGCTTCTCGTTCAGCCCCGCGGAGATGGCCTCCCGGTGGTGCGCGCGCTCCCAGGCCAGAGCCTGCAGGCTCTCGCCCTGCATCACCACCGGATGCGCCTCGTCGGCCTTCACGATGGCCTCCGGCAAGGCGATGCGCGTCACGCGCGCGCCGGCCCGGGCGCAGCGCCCGGCGACCTCCTCCAGCAGGGCATGGGTCTCGGGGCTGAGCCGCTCCGCCGCCGGCCCGGCGCAGAAGGCGATGCGTGGCGGCGCCTCCGGGCCCGGCATGGCCGCGATGCCGGTCAGTGCCTCCAGGAACAGGGCGCAGTCGGCGGCGCCGCGCCCGAAGAGGCCGATGGTGTCGAGGCTCTCGCTCATCACCTTCATGCCGCCGCGGTGGATCAGACCATGGCTCGGCTTGAAGCCGGCAATGCCGCAATAGGCGGCCGGACGCAGGACGGAGCCGGCCGTCTGCGTGCCGAAGGCCAGGGGGAAGAAGCCGGCCGCCACCCCGGCCGCGGAACCCTGGGAGGAACCGCCCGGCGTATGGGCCGGATTGTGGGGATGGGTGGTCGGGCCCGGCCGGCGCGTCGCGAACTCCGTGGTCACCGTCTTGCCCATGACGATGCCGCCGGCGGCGCGGGTCAGGGCGACCGCCGCGGCATCGGCGCGGGGGCGATGGCCGTCCCAGATGGGCGAGCCGTAGCCGGTCACCTGGTCCGCCGTGTCCAGCACATCCTTCACGCCGACCGGCAGGCCGCGCAGCGCGCCGGCTCCGGCTCCGGCTTGCGCCGCGGCGGCACGGGGCAGGGCGGGGTCGAGGGTCGCGAAGGCCCGGACGGTGTCCTCGCGGCTGGCGATGCGATCGAGGCAGGCCTCGACGAGTTCGTCCGGGGAAAGCCGGCCGGCGGCGATGCGCCGGGCGGCTTCGGTGGCGGGAAGGTCGGCGGGATGGCTCATGGGACGATGCTAGCCAAAGCCATGGCCGCGCCCAGCCCCTTTCGCGCAAAAGATCGGCCGACGCCGCGAGAAGCTGGAGGTTCATGCGGATACGTAATAAGAATGTATTCGCAACAAACCGGAGACGCGCGGGTCATGGACATGAACAGGCGCATGACGGCGGAATTTCTCGGTACGGCCTGGCTGACGTTCGGCGGCTGTGGCAGCGCGGTACTGGCGGCGGCCTTCCCGGAACTGGGGATCGGCTTCCTCGGCGTCGCCCTGGCCTTCGGCCTGACGGTGCTGACCATGGCCTATGCCGTCGGGCATATCTCGGGCGGGCATTTCAATCCGGCGGTGACCTTGGGTCTCTGGGCCGGCGGCCGGATCCCCGCCAGCTACATCCTCCCTTATGTCGCGGCGCAGGTCGTCGGCGCCGTGGTCGCGGCGGCGGTGCTCTATCTGATCGCCAGTGGCAAGCCAGGCTTCGAGGTGGCCGGCTTCGCCTCCAACGGCTATGGCACGCTCAGCCCGGGCGGGTACAGCGCCATGGCCTGCTTCCTGATGGAGGTTGTCGCGACGTTCTTCTTCCTGGTGATCATCATGGGCGCCACCGCGCCGCGTGCACCGGGAGGCTTCGCGCCGATCGCCATCGGGCTTGGCCTGACCCTGATCCATCTGATCGCCATCCCGGTGACCAATACCTCGGTCAATCCGGCGCGCAGCACCGGCCCGGCCCTGATGGCCGGCGGCGCCTATCTCGGCCAGCTCTGGATGTTCTGGCTGGCGCCATTGCTGGGCGGCGTGCTCGGCGGCGTCATGGCCCGCATCCTCGGCAGCGAGCCCGCCTCCGCGGACCGGCCGCACATCGCCACGCCGGGCGCGCCCGCGGAGTAGGCGCGGCCCCGGCGGTTTCGGGGCCGGGGCGCCGGGGCTGGGGTGCTGGAGCCGGGGTGCCGGGGCTGGCATCCCGGCGGCCGCCGCCCCATTCTCCAGGGATGCCCTCAGGCTTTCGTCACAGCGGCACGTCGCAGGCGGGCCAGCCCATCCGCGTCGCCCTCTCCGAGGACGGCGTCCTGCATTATGCCGTCCCAGGCACGCCCGAATCCCTGCCCGCGGTCTCTCCCCAGGCGCTCACGCAGGCCTGGGAGGCGGCGCGCGCCGCGGCGGCGGCCGAAGCCTGGGGCCCGCACCGCACCCTGGTCTTCCAGGGCGGCCCTGTGCTCTCCCTGGCCGATGCCGACGCCGCATGCTGGGCGGAAGCGGTGGACCGGGCCTTCAGCCTGTCCACCGTGGCGGGCGTGGCGCTGTGCCTGCGGCTTCTGGCCCTCGTGGAACTGCTGGGTCGCGCCCGCTGGATGAGTGGTCTCTATGCCATCGCCACCGACGGAATCGAGCTGCACCCGGCCCTGCTGTCGGCAGCGGCGACGCAGCGGCTGGACGCGGCGGCCCGTTTCGACGAAACCGGCATGAAGCGAGTGTTGTCCCATCGCATCGCGGGCGGTGGCGGGTGAGGAATGGCGGGCAGGCCTGAAGGCCGGCCGGGGTTCGTCGCGCCGCTCTCCACCGCCATGCGGGGTCCTGCCGGAGAGAGCGCCATGAAACGTCTAGTCCTTCCCCTGCTGCTGCTGTCCACCGCCTGCGCGATGCCCGCGCGCGATGGCGAGGAGCGCCAGGCGGATTCGGCGGCGGCCCGCGCCTGCCGCGCCGATGTCGAACGCCAGATGCGCTTCCGCGAGCGGGGGCAGACCATGCGCGTGGATGAGGCCGAATCGCGCATCGGCACGGGCGCCTTCATCGGCAATCCGCTCGAGCGCAGCCAGTTGGGCGCGCGCTTCGAGCAGGACCGGATGATCGATGAATGCCTGCGCAACGCGCGGGATTCGGGTCCGTCCGGCGGCAGCCCGGGAGCCGGCCGGGGTTCCTGACCCTGCCTCTGTTCCGCTCGCCCTTCGGGGCCCTCACGCGCGCCCTCGCCAGCCGCAACGCCAGGATCTTCTTCGGCGCCAGCTTCATCTCCTGGACCGGCCTCTGGATGCACCGGATCGCGGTGGCCTGGCTGGCCTGGGAGATGACGCACAGCGCCCTCTGGGTCGGCCTCGTCGCCTTCTGCGACCTGGCGCCGGCCACCGTCATCAGCCCGATCGCCGGCGCCATCGCGGACCGGGTGGACCGGCTGCGCCTGGCGACGATCTCCCAGGCCGTGATCGGGCTCGAGGCCGCCACGGTGGCGACGCTGGTGGCGACCGGGGCCATGCGGATCGAGTATCTGCTGGTGCTGGAACTGATCAGCGGCACCGCCGCCAGCTTCGCCCAGCCGGCGCGGCAGACGCTGATGCCGGGGGTCGTCGGACCTGGCGACCTGCCGGCGGCCGTCGCCTGCAACTCCCTCGTCTTCAACATCGCCCGCTTCATCGGCCCGGCGCTGGCAGGGCCGGTCATCGCCGGCTTCGGCGTGGCGCCGGCGGTGGCCTGCAATGCGGTGGCCTATCTCAGCGCCGTCGTCACCATGCCGATGTTGTCGGTGGACCCGGCGCATCGCCGCGGCCATCCGGCGACCGGCAGCCTGCTCAGCGAGGTGACGGAGGGCATCCGCTACGTGGCGCGGCACCCGGGGCTGGGGCCGCTGCTGCTCTATGCCGCGAGCCTCGGCATCCTGCTGCGCGGCGTGCAGGAACTGCTGCCGCCCTATGTGGAGCGGCTGTTCGGACGGGGCGCGGAATCGCTCGCCATGCTCACCGCCTGCTTCGGCATCGGCGCGCTGGTGGCCGGGCTCTGGCTCGCTTCCCGGGGCCGGATCGCCGGCGCGACGCGGATCGCCATCCTGGGCGGGCTGCTGCAGGCCCTGGCCACGGCGGGCTTCGTGGCAACGGGCTGGTTCGGGGTCGGCCTGCTCTGCGCCGCCGCGATCGGCGCCACCGCCTCCCTGCACGGCATCTCGGTGCAGCAACTGGCGCAGACGGCGGCGGCGCCGGAAATGCGGGGACGGGTTCTCGCCCTTTGGGGGCTGATCACCCGGGCCTGCCCGGCGCTCGGCGCCATCATGCTCGGCGCGGCGGGTGAGGCCTATGGGCTGCGCATCCCGACCCTGGTCGGCGTGCTGCTCGCGCTGCTGGCCTTCGCCTGGGGCATGACCCGCTACCGGCGAATCGAGGCGGAGCTGGAGAGCCCGCCGGATGGAGGAGAGAACCGATGAGCTTGCGGGCCGCGATCGTGGGTATGGGCCGCTGGGGGCGCACCCTGGTGGAGAGCGTTCAGGACAAGGCGGGGACCGGCATCCGCTTCGTCGCCGGCAGCACCGGCACGCCGGAGAAGGCGAGCGACTGGGCGGCCTCGAAGGGGATCCGCCTCCTGCCGGACTACCCGGCGGTGCTGGCCGATCCGGAGGTCGAGGCCGTGGTCCTCGCCACGCCGCATGGCCAGCATGCCGAGCAGGTCATCGCGGCGGCGCGGGCGGGCAAGCATGTCTTCGTCGAGAAGCCCTTCACCCTGAGCAAGGCTAGCGCGGAGGCGGCGGTGGCGGCCTGCCGCGAAGCCGGCGTGGTCCTGGCGCTCGGGCACAACCGGCGCTTCCTGCCTGGCGTGGCGGAGCTGCGGGCGATGCTGGGGGATGGCCGCATCGGCACCCTGCTGCATGTCGAGGGCCAGTTCAGCGGGCCGGGCGCGATCGCTTACAGGCCCGGCATGTGGCGCGCCGACCGGCACGAGAGCCCGCTCGGCGGCATGGGCGGCATGGGCATCCACATGATCGACATGATGATCAACCTGGCCGGCCCTATCACCGAGGTCACCGTGCACAGCACGGCGCGGGTGCTGGAGAACGGGCTGGACGACACCACCGCCATGCTCTGCCGCTTCACCAGCGGCGCCACCGGAACCTTCGCCACCCTGGCCTATGCCCCCCGCTGCTGGCGCGTGGCGCTCTATGGCTCGGAAGGCTGGGCCGAGCTGAGCGACCATGAGCACCTCGTCTATCGACCCCGCGAGGGCGACGGCTTCGTCCGCGATTTCCCGAAGGTGGATATCGAGCGCGCGGAACTCGCGGCTTTTGCCGCGGCCGTGCGGGGCGATGCCGCCTATCCGCTGCCGCTCGACCAGGCGGTGCACGGCGTTTCGGTCTTCGAGACCATGATCGCCGCGGCGGCCTCGGGCGGCGGCCGGGCGGTGCCCTGATCGGCCCCTCTCTTGCGGCAGCGGCGCCCGCATCCTAGAAGCGCCGGCATCCTATCGCGCGCCGCCGATCTCCGGCGCGCGCCATCCGGCCCGACCCGGGCCGATTTCGGGAGCAGGTGGAAGCGATGAGCAAGATTACCCGTCACCAGAGCAATCCGGTTCTCTCCGGGGCTGTCGAGTATCATGGCTTCGTGTTCCTGGCCGGCATGACGGCCGACGACCTGTCCCAGGACGTCCTGGGACAGACCCAGCAGGTGCTGGCCAAGATCGACGCCGCGTTGGAAGGTCACGGCACCGACAAGACCCGGCTGCTGCAGGCCCAGATCTGGCTGAAGGACATCCGCGACCGCGAGGCGATGAACAAGCTCTGGGTCGAGTGGCTGCCGAAGGAGGGCGCGCCGGCCCGTGCCTGCGTGCAGGCCAATATGGCGGACCCGCGCCACCTGGTGGAGATCATGGTCACCGCCTGCCGCTGAGCCGCCGGATCACGGCTTGATGAGATGGCGCTGGAAACTTCCAGCGCCATTTTCGCTTTATAGGCGAAGGTCCGGGAATCGTTCGGTTTTGCACCTGTTGCCAATCTGCCACCACACTGTGTCTTAGGCATTGAATTCATTTATTTGCAGGATAGTATTCTTAATACTTCCTGTATTGCGGCACGCGAAACGACAAATCACGCCGTGTTTCGCTCCATGTCGGACGTCGGCATTGCCGATCCCTTCACGCTCTTGCTACCGCCATCGGGCCGCGTCGAAAGCGCGGTGGGGGACAGAGTGATCGGGGGTCATTTCAGGATGCGTGCTGGAAGCGCGGCGGCAGTCGCCGCCATCCTGCTGGGAGTAATGACGGTGGGTTCGGTGGGGGCCGAAGCCACGTCCAGTCGAAATGCACGGGACGGCGTCAAGCAGCAGCGCCCGGCGCTGCAACAGGCTTCGCTGCGCAGCGCGAAGCCGCAGGCCAGCAAGATGCAGGTGTCGCGGCAGGGCGCCTTTCTTCTGCCGAGCGGCTATCCGCCGAATGCGACCGGCGTCTCCTGCGTGCCCTATGCGCGGGCGGTCAGCGGGGTCGAGATCGTCGGCAATGCTCACACTTGGTGGGCCGGCGCGGCCGGCGTCTATTCGCGCGGCCATCGGCCGGAGCGGGGCGCGGTGCTGAGCTTCAAGGCCACCGGCGGCATGCGTCTCGGCCACGTCGCGGCGGTGTCGCAGGTGGTCAGCGCGCGCGAGATCCTGATCGATCACGCCAACTGGGAAGGGCCGGGCATCCGTAAGGGAACGATCATGCGCGGCGTCTCCGTGCTCGACGTCTCGGACCGCAACGACTGGACCGCGGTCCGCGTGCAGGTCGGCCGTGGAGGCGAGGCCTATGGTCGCGTCTATCCGACCAATGGCTTCATCTACAACCGACCCTCCGAGGTCATCATGACCAATGCCAGCGGCCGCGAGGAACTGGCGGAGGCACCCGCCAGCGCGCATGCCGGCCACCTCGAAGGTGCTGTGCAGGACCTCAACCTGGACGCCGCGGCGCGCTGAGGCGGGGTCCTCGCCCCCGGTGCACATCCTCCGGGCCACGTTGCCCTGATGGCGTCGCCGCCGCTATCTTCCGCCCCCTGACGTGAGGTGGTGGATGCGCGAATACAGGCCGCATGCGGCCCATTGGGGCAGTTTCGACGCGATCATCGAGGATGGGCGCCTCGTCGGGGTAAGGCCCTTCGCGCATGATCCGCAACCGGGAGCGCTGATCCAGGCGGTCCCGGACGTGGTGCAGTCCGCCGCGCGCATCGATCGTCCGCATGTCCGTGCCGGATGGCTGCGCGGCGAGCGCCGGGGCTCCGAGCGGGGCGACCGCGACTTCGTGCCCGTGCCCTGGGACCAGGCGATCCGCCTGGTCGCCGAGGAAACCCGTCGGATCCGCCAGGCGCATGGCGACGCATCGATCTTCGGCGGGTCCTACGGATGGTCCTCCGCCGGCCGGTTCCATCATGCCCGCAGCCAGTTGCATCGCTTCCTGGGGCTGGGCGGTGGCTTCACCACCCAGGTAACCAACTATTCCTACGGCGCCGGCATGACGCTGATGCCGCATATCCTGGGCACCAACGAGGTCGTGCACGGGCCGGTGACCGACTGGTCGAGCCTGGAGAAGCACACCCGGGTGATGTTCTGCCTGGGCGGCCTGCCGCTCAAGAACACGCTGGTCACCTCCGGCGGCGCCGGGGCGCATGAATACATTCCCTGGCTCCGGCGGCTGGTGGCGGCCGGGGTGCGGTTCATCAACGTCTCTCCGCTGCGGAGCGACGCGCCGGACTTCCTCAACGCCGAATGGGTGCCGATCCGGCCCAACACGGACACCGCCCTGCTCCTCGCCATGGCCCATGCGCTGTTGCGGGAGGGCCGCGAGGACCGCGGCTTCCTGTCCAGCCATTGCGTCGGCTGGGACAGGTTGCGGCCCTATATCCTCGGCGAGAGCGATGGGGTCGCCAAGACGCCGGAATGGGCCGCGCCGATCACCGGAATCCCCGCCGGGCGCATCCGCTCCCTGGCGCTTGATCTGGCCTCGGCGCCCAGCATGCTCGGCGCCACCTGGTCGCTGCAGCGCGCGGAGCATGGCGAGCAGCCCTGGTGGGCGCTGGTGGCGCTGGCGGCCATGCTGGGCGGCATCGGCAAGCCGGGGCAGGGCGTGAGCTTCGGTTACGGCTCGATGAACGGCATGGGCACGCCGCGCCGCCACCTGCCTTCTGTCTCGATGCCCGCCGTGCGCAATCCGGGCGGCATCGCCATTCCCGTCGCGCGTGTGACCGAGTTGCTGGAACGGCCGGGCAGCATCCTGCAGTACAACGGGCGGGATATCCCGCTGCCGGACATCCGCATGATCTGGTGGGCGGGCGGCAACCCTTTCCATCACCATCAGGATCTGAACCGCCTGTTGCGCGCCTGGAACCGCGCCGAGACCATCGTCGTTCAGGAGCCATGGTGGACCGCCGCCGCGCGCCACGCCGATATCGTCCTGCCGGCGACGACGACGCTGGAACGCAACGACATCGCCTCCTCCTCCTCGGACCGTTTCGTGCGCGCCATGCACCAGGCCATCGCGCCCCTTGGCCAGGCCCGGAACGACCACGACATGCTGGCCGACATGGCCGAGCATCTCGGCTTCCGCGAACGCTTCACCGAGCAGCGAGACGAGGCGGCCTGGCTGCGCCACATCTATGAGCGCTGGCGCCAGGCCTGCGGGCGGCTGGGTGAGACGGTGCCGGACTTCGACCGCTTCTGGCAGGAGGGTCATGTCGAGATCCCGTCGCCGGAGGAGGATTTCGTCCTCTTCGCGGATTTCGCCGCCGATCCCGTGGCGCATCCCCTGAACACGCCGTCGGGAAAGATCGAACTCTACTCCGAGACCATCGCCGGCTTCGGCTATGGCGAGATCGGCGGCCATCCACGTTGGCAGGAGCCGAGCGAGTATCTCGGGGCGCCGCTCGCCGGGCGGTATCCGCTGCACCTTCTCTCCTACCAGCCGGCGACGCGGCTGCACGGCCAGCTCGACAACGGCCCGGTGGCGGCGGCCAGCAAGATCCAGGGGCGCGAGCCCCTGCTGATGCACCCCGAGGATGCCGCCGCGCGCGATCTGGCGGATGGCGACATCGTCCGCGTCCACAACGACCGCGGCGCCAGCCTCGCCGGGCTTCGCCTGGATGCCGGCATCCGGCCCGGCGTGGTGGCGATGGCAACGGGGGCCTGGTGGGACCCGCAGGGCGGGTTGGACGTGCACGGAAACCCGAATGTGCTGACCCGGGATGTGGGCACCTCGCGCCTCGGCCAGGGCTGCTCGGCGCAGAGTTGCCTGGTCGAGGTGGAGGCCTTCGAGGGCCCCGCCCCCGGAGTGACGGTTCACGCCCCGCCGCGCCCGCGCGTCGAGGCGGTCCGCGGAGGAGCTGCCTGACTGCGCCGGCAAGCCGGGAGATCGGCTTCGTCGGTGGGCCAATCGGCGCGTGGAGGGCGGTTCGGGGCCATCTCCGGCTGGCGCGAGAGCGAGGCCATCGCGACGTCACGCCGCATCCGTCCGGCGGCGGCGCCGGTGGATCAGAAGGGCCAGGGTGCCCGCCGCCAGAAGGCCGGCGGAAAGGGGCGCGGCCTCCCGCCAGGCCGGTGAGGCGGCGCTCCACCAGCTGGCGGCCTGGCCCGGCAGCAGGATCAGCGGCGCCCAGATCAGGGCCGAGGGAATGTTGGCGCTCTGGAACCGCCAGGGTGACATGGCGGAAAGGCCGGCCACGACGGGAATGAAGGCCCGCAGCGGGGCGAAGAAGCGGCTGATGAAGACCGCCCACCACCCCCAGCGCCGGAAGCCCAGGACCGATCGGGCATAAGTCCGGCGCCACCGGCCTGGCAGGTGGCGCCGGACCAGCCCTGGCCCCAGCCAGCGTGCCAGCAGGTAGCCGGACGTATCGCCGAGCGCCGCGCCCAGCATGGCCGCGACGAGAACCGGAAGTGCCGGCAGGACGTCGGCGGCGACGAGGGCCCCGACGCCCAGCAGAAGGGCCGAGCCGGGAATGAAGAAGCCGAGCAGCGGCAGGGATTCCAGGAAAGCGAGCAGGAACACCACCACCGCCGCCCAGTCCTGGCGGGCCTCGATCCAGGCCAGCGCGGGAAGGAGGTGCTCCTGCATCCGTGCCGGCTACCGCGCCGCGGCCGTCCGGGGTCGTTGCTGCATCGACCGGATTGCGGAGAACAGCGACCAGGCCAGCAGGGCGAAGGTCAGGGCCAGGAAGCTGGCGCTGATCGGCCGCTCGAGGAAGACCATGGCATCGCCACGGGAGAGCAGCATTGCGCGGCGGAGATGCTCCTCCATCAGCGGGCCAAGGATGAAGCCGAGCACCAGCGGCGCGGGCTCGAACTTCAGCAGCACCATGACATAGCCGACGATGCCGAAGATCATCACCAGCAGCACGTCGAAGGCGCTGTTGTTGACGCTGAAGACGCCGATGCAGATGAACAGCAGGATGGCGGGATAGAGGATGCCGTAGGGAATGCGCAGCATGCGCACCCAGAGCCCGATCATCGGGATGTTCAGAATGACCAGCATGACATTGCCGATCCAGAAGCTGGCGATCAGGCCCCAGAACAGCTCCGGGTGCTCGGTGACGAGGCGGGGGCCGGGCTGGATGCCCTGGATGATCATCGCCCCCAGCATCAGCGCCATCACCGCGTCACCCGGGATGCCGAGCGTCAGGGTCGGGATGAAGGCGGTCTGGGCCGAGGCGTTGCTGGCGGATTCCGGCGCGCTGACGCCCTCCACCGCACCCTGCCCGAAGCGCTCCGGCTTGCGGGCGAGGCGCTTCTCCACCGCATAGGCGATGAAGGAGGCGATGGTGGTGCCGGCGCCGGGCAGGGTCCCGAAGAAGGAGCCGACACCGCTGCCCCGCAGCATGGCGCGCCAGGATTGCCGCACATCCGACTTCGTCGGCACCATGGAGCGGAGGGTGATGCTCTCCTGCTTCTGCCTGCTCACCTCCCGCATGCGCATGATGCTGGTGATGACCTCGGAGACACCGAAGAGGCCCATGGCCAGGGCGACCAGGCTGATGCCGTCGGCGAGCTGGGGAATGTCGAAGGTGAAGCGCTGCTGCCCGGTCTGCACGTCCGTGCCGACCATGCCGAGGGCCAGCCCCGCCAGCACCATGGCGATGCCCTTGGCCGGCGATCCCTGGGCCAGCGCGGCGGCGGCCACCAGGCCGAGCAGCATCATCGAGAAGTAGTCGGCCGGGCCGAAGGCGAGGGCGACGCCCGCCAGGGTCGGCGAGAAGGCGGTCAGGACCACGATGCCGATGGTGCTACCGACGAAGGAGGCGATCGTGGTCATGAAGAGCGCGACGCCGGCGCGGCCCTGCTTGGCCATCGGGTAGCCGTCCAGGCAGACCACCGCCGCGGCGGGCGTGCCGGGAAGGTTCATCAGGATCGAGGCGGTGGAGCCGCCATACTGCGCGCCATAGTAGATGCCGGCCAGCATGATGAGGGCGGCCGTGGGCGGCACGTAGAAGGTGAGCGGCAGGAGCATGGAGATCGTGGCCAGCGGCCCGATGCCCGGCAACACGCCGATGAAGGTGCCGAGAAAGACACCCAGGAAGCAGTAGAGCAGGTTCTGGAGTGCGAAGGCCTCGCTGAAGCCCAGCGCCAGATTGGCGAACATATCCATCAGTAGGACCACCGGATGGCGGGAATGGGGATACCCAGACCCTGGGTGAAGACCCCGACGGCAACGGCCGAGAGGGCGGCGGCGAGGATGACGGTGCGCAGGATGCGGGACTGATTGTCCGCCACCGCCGCGACCAGCGTCAGGGCCACGGTGGCGGGGATCAGGCCGAACCGCTCGACGATGAGCGCGAAGAGCAGGATCGAGGCGCTGATCGTCAGGAACGGCCGCCATTCAGGCCGGGGCAGCTGGCCGGCGCGGAAAAGCCCGGGCAACAGCACCAGGACCCCGAAGAGCAGCACCAGCCCCCCGATGACCATGGGGAAATAGCCAGGCCCCATGCGGCGCAGGCTGCCGATGCTGTAGCCGGTCGAATAGAGCATGAACCAGGTGCCGCCGGCGATCAGCAACAGCCCGCCGATGATATCGGTGTAATCGCGTGCGCTTCTCAAACGAACCCTCCCAGGGTGTTCTCGTGACATTCAGCCCTTGAGGCCGAGCCGCTTCATCCGCTCCCAGAGTGTGGTGCGGGAGATGCCGAGCAACTGCGCGGCGTCGCCGACGCGATTGCCACTACGGGTCAGCATCCGTCGGATATGCTCACGCTCGGCGGCATCCCGGGCTTCGGACAGGGACAGGGGTGGGGCTTCGCGCGGCTGGCGCTCGGGGAAGAGATCCCCCGGCTGCAGGCGCGGCCCCTCGGACAGGACCATGGCGCGTTCGATGCGGTTGCGCAGCTCGCGCACATTGCCCGGCCATTCGTGCGCCATCAGGGCGTCGAAGATCTCGGCGCCCATCTGCGGCTCCTCGCGGCCCAGCGCCGAGGAGAAGTGCTGCAGGAAATGCGCCGCGAGTTCGCCGAGATCCTCCGGCCGCTGCCGCAGGGGCGGCACGGTGAGTTCCACCACGGCGAGCCGATAGTAGAGATCCTCCCGGAAGCGGCCCTCGGCCACGCGGGCGCGCAGATCCGCGTTGCTGGCGGCGACGATCCGCGCCCCGAGCCTGTGCTCCTCCCGGCCACCCAGGCGGGTGAAGCGGCGCTCCTGCAAGAGGCGCAGCAGCTTGGCCTGCGAGGCCGGCCCCAGCTCCGCCACCTCGTCCAGGAACAGGGTGCCGTCGCCGGCCCGTTCCGCCATGCCAAGCTGGCGATCCAGGGCGCCGGTGAAGGCGCCTCGCTCATGGCCGAAGACCTGGCTCTCCAGGAGGTCCGCCGGCAGCGCCGCGCAGTTCACCGCCATGAAGGGCGCCGCGGCACGCGGGCCGGCCTCATGCAAGTGCCGCGCGGCGACCTCCTTGCCCGCGCCGCTCTCGCCGCCCAGCAGCACGGTCGTATCGACGCGGGCGAGCTTCAGCAGATGGCGGCGGAGCGTCTGCATGGCCGGCGAGCGCCAGCCCGCGCCGTTGCTGCGCGGCGCCTGCGGCGGCACCCAGCTGGCATAGCTGGCGAGCTTGTCGATCAGCAGCTGCGCCGGGAAGGGCTTCTCCACGTAGTCGTCCGCCCCGGCGCGCAACAGCCGCACCGCCTGGGCCACGTCTCCGAAGGCGGTGACGACGATGATCGGCGTGCCGCCCAGCTCCGGCATCAGCCGGGTCAGCAGTTCCTCGCCATTGCCGTCGGGAAGGCGGATGTCGCAGACGATCAGGCTGGGGCGGTGGCGGCGGAGGATGGCCTCGCCCTCCCGCGCGCTGCGCGCCCAGCGTGTCTCCACGCCCTCCAGCGTCAGGCGTTGCTGGAGCGATTCACCGAGGACGGCGTCGTCCTCGATCAGCACGACGGAACGGGGGGTGGCGGTCATGGCTCGTTCTCCTCCCGCGGCGGGATCCGGACGGTGATGCGGCTGCCGCGTTGCAGCGGCACGATGTCGATGCGCGCCCCGAGGGCGGCGGCCAGTTCCGCCGCGATGTCCAGGCCGAGGCCGCCGCCATCCTGGCGGGCCTCGCCTGCGCGTCCGGACAGCCGGCGTCCGGCCTCCTCGGGCAGGCCCCCGGCTTCATCCTCGATCGAGAGAACGAGCGCCGCCGCCTCCTGCCGCACCTCCAGGAGCACCCGCCGGCCCGGCGGTGTCGCGGCCACCGCGTTCAACAACAGGTTCAGCAGAAGCTGGCGGAGGCGGAGGGCATCCGTCGGAAAGGCTGCGGGCAGATCGATCCGCCAGCCGAGTTGCACGCCGCCACGGCGGGCCTCCGGCATGATCAGGAGCTTGAGATCCTCGAGATCCTCCGCTGAGAGCGGCCGGCCGGCCTCTCCCTGGCGGTGCGTCGCCAGGGTGGTGCGCACCACCGCCTCGATCTGCCGCAGGCCGCGCTCGACCAGATCGACGGCCCGTTCGCGCGGGGCCGGCGCCTCGCCGAACCGGCGTATGGTGTCGAGCGCTGTCAGCATGCCGGCCAGGGGATTGCGGACCTCATGGGCCACGCTGGCGGCCAGACGGCCCAGCACGGCGGCGCGTTCCCGCTCGGCCAGGCGGGTGGCCAGCTCCTCGCGCTCGCGCAGGCGCCGGACCATGAGGTTGAAGGCCGAGGCCAGCCGGCTGGCCTCGCTGTCCCGCGTGTTGACCGGAAGGGAATCGAAGTGTCCGGCGGCCGCGCGGTCGAGTGCCGCCGTCACGGCCAGGAAGGGCCGCATCAGGTGACGTGAGAAGAAGATGGCCAGCAGGGCGGCGACGGCGGCCAGCAGGAGATCGACCAGCATCAGGGCGAGGGTCAGCCCCCGGCGCCGCTCGGCCTGCTCCGGAAAGGCGATTTGCGCGGCAACCAGGGCCACCACCTGCCCATCCTCCAGCAACTCCCTCTGGGCCCAGGCCATGTCGCCGCGCTCGTTAAGGGACCAGTGAACGCCGATCACGCCGTAGGCCATGGGCGGCTGGCCGATCGGCTGGCCGGCGCGGGCCAGCGTCAGGCCGTTCGGGTCGGCGACGACGATGGCAAGGTCGCTGACGCCACGCTGAAAGCCCATGCCGCGCTCCAGCGTGGCCTCCAGCGCGGCGAAGTCACCGGCCCGGAGCGGCGGAAGGGCGACGCCGGACAGGCTGTCGATATAGACATCCGCCAGCCGCTCCACCTCGCGGTCCAGCTCGCCTTCCATGACATGGATGGCCAGGTGGGTCGTACTGACCGAGGAGATGAAGACGACCAGCCCCACCAGCACGGGCAGGCGGACAGCGATGGTCCAGCGCCGGCGCGGTGAGGGAAGGGCGCGGGCGTCGTCCCGGGAAGGGGCGGGTCCGGTGGCGGGGGACTGCGGAGGACGCATGGCCATCATCACCCAGGCCGGCGCGAGCCATCCCGCTCTCGGGGAGGAGCGGCCGGGCAGGCGATGGCGGGGACAAGGCGACAGGCGCATGCCCGGCCTTCTGCAAGCGGCTTGCCAGTTGGGTTCGTCATCCTAGTCAATTGAAATTGCGAAAACTCTTTTCAAGCACATCATTGGGGCGTTCGGATCGGCGATCATGGGCCCTGTCCGCCGTTCGGAATTCCGAACCGGCGCCCCGATGGGCGCCCCGGATTGGCGCCCGCCCTCGCAAGGCGCATCATGGCGGCCCGCAGAAGCGAAGAGGTGGTTGTGACGGCAGCGGAAGAACTGGGAGCTTTGCTGGACTCCACCGCACCGGAAGTGTCCGGAGAGCAGGCCGAAGCCCTGGTGGCGCGCTTCTATGGCCTCGAAGCCGAGGCTCGGCCCCTCAGTGGCGAAAGGGACCGCAATTTCCATCTTCGGGACGGGGCGGGGGCCGAGTACGTGTTGCGCGTCATCCACCCCGCCGAGGATCCCGGCGTCTCCGATTTCCAGAGCCGTGCCTTGCTGCATCTCGCGCAAGCGGCGCCGGACCTGCCGGTGCCCCGCCTGCACAGGCCGCTCTCGGGGGCTGCCGCCGAGGCGCTGTGGGAGGAGGAAGGAGCGCCGCCGCGCCGATTGCGGTTGCTGGATTACCTGCCCGGCCGCCCCCTGCACCTGGCGCCACCGGGCGCCGCGCAGCGACAGGCCATCGGCGAATGCCTGGCCCGGCTGGACCTGGGCCTCGGCGGCTTTCGTCACCCGTCGGAAAGCCATCCGCTGATGTGGGACATCCAGCGGGCCGCGCGCCTGCGTCCGCTGATCCGGCACCTGCCGCAGATCGGCGATCGCGGCCTGGCCGCGGCCATGCTCGACCGCTTCGAGCAGCGCGCGCTGCCGCGGCTGCCACGGCTGCGGGCACAGGTCATCCACAACGACTTCAACCCGCACAACATCCTGACCGAGGAGCGGGCGGACGACCGCATCGCGGGGATCATCGACTTTGGCGACATGGTCCGGGCGCCGCTGGTGCAGGACCTGGCCACGGCGGCCGCCTATCAGATCACGTCGGAAGGCCATCCCCTGGAGGCGCCGGCCCAGCTCGCCGCCGCCTATCATGCCCTCCTGCCGCTGGTGCCGGAGGAGATCGACGTGCTGCCCGACCTGATCGCCACGCGGCTGGTGGTTTCGGTGGCGATCAGCGGCTGGCGCGCCACGCGGCAGCCCGCCAATGCCGACTACATCCTGCGCAACTACGCGCGAAGCCTCTCCGGCCTGCGTCGCCTGGGCGCCCTGCCGCCGGACGAGGCACGGCTCTATCTCCGCGAAAGGCTGGACACCCCATGAGCATGATCAATGCCTATGACGCGCGCGCCTCGAACAGCATCCCCGCGCGGGAAAAGGAGATGATCGCGCGGCGGGAGCGCCTGCTCGGCCCGGCCTACAGGCTGTTCTACGCCAATCCGGTGCATCTGGTCCGAGGCGAGGGGGTCTGGCTCTATGATCCCGACGGCAATGCCTATCTCGACGTCTACAACAACGTGGCCAGCGTCGGGCATTGCCACCCGCATGTCGTGGCGGCGCTGACCCGGCAGGCGGCGACGCTGAACACGCACACCCGCTACCTGAACGACGGCATCCTGGAATACGCCGACAGGCTGCTCGGCCACTTCCCGCCGGAACTGTCGCAGGTCATGTTCACCTGCACCGGCAGCGAGGCGAACGACCTCGCCTATCGGGTGGCGCGCAGCTTCACCGGCGGCACCGGCTTCATCGTCACCGAGCTGGCCTATCATGGTGTGACGGTGGCGATCTCCGAGATGTCGCCCTCGCTCGGCAAGAGCATCACCCTCGGCGCCAATGTCCGGACCGTTCCGGCGCCGGATCTCTACCGTTCCTCCGGGCAGGATGTGGGCGAGGCGCTCGCCGCCCATGTCCGGGCCGCCATCGCGGACATGCGCGCCCATGGCATCACCCCGGCGGCGCTGCTGGTGGATACGATCTTCTCCAGCGACGGCGTTTTCGCCGAGCCCGCCGGTTTCCTGGCGCCGGCCGTCGCCGCGATCCGTGAGGCCGGGGGGCTGTTCATCGCCGACGAGGTCCAGCCCGGCTTCGGCCGCACCGGCACCGGCATGTGGGGCTTCCAGCGCCACGGCCTGGTTCCCGATCTCGTCACCATGGGCAAGCCCATGGGCAATGGCCACCCGATCGCCGCCATGGTGGCGAGGCCCGAGGTGCTGCGCCGTTTCGGTGAGCAGACACGCTATTTCAACACCTTCGGCGGTAATCCCGTCTCCTGCGCGGTCGGCCAGGCCGTGCTGGAGGTCATCGAGGCGGAGGGGCTGGTCGAGAATGCCGGCCGCACCGGCGCCTTCCTCCAGGATGGCCTGCGGCAGCTGGCCCGGCGCCACGCGCTGATCGGCGATGTCCGCGGGGCGGGCCTCTTCGTCGGCGTCGAATTGGTCAGCGACCGCGATCGCAAGACCCCCGCCACGGCCGAGACGGCGCGGCTGGTGAACGCCCTGCGGGAGCGGCGCGTGCTGATCAGCGCCGCCGGCCCGGCCGCGAACGTGCTCAAGATCCGCCCCCCCTTGGTCTTCCGGCAGGACCATGCGGAGCGCTTCCTGGAGGCGGTGGATGCGGCGCTGGGGGAGGTGACAGCGGGCTGAGGCCGGGAAAGGGGCGACGAGCGATCCTTGCCCGGTTTATGGTTTGTTCACATGTGATCGAAGGCCGGGCAGTTCATGCTTGCCTTCATGTTCCCTCTATGTTCGCATCAGCCCATGCCGATGCCGTTCCTCTCTCCCGCCGCTCCGCTCACCAGGAACCGCCGGTGGTCCCCCACCGGCGTCTCCCCGTCCTGGCATGTCCGGCGGCGAAGAGCCGGGCCGCCCGGCATGGCGCGGACAGGGTGGCGAACCCTGTCCGCGTCCTTCCCGGCGCCACGCTGGCGCGGCTTGGCGCTGGCGCGGGAGATCATGCTGGGCACCGTTCTCGGAATGACGGCAGGCTGGTTCGCCGCCGGCCTGGCCATCTGGCTGCTGTAGGGCGCCGTGGCTCAGACGGAAAGGTAGCGGGCGCGCAGGCCGGTATCGGCCATGATCTCGCGCATCGGGCCTTCGTGGCGGATATGTCCCGTCTCCAGGATATAGGCCCTGTCGGCGACGGCCCCGGCAAAGGCCAGGTTCTGCTCCGAGAGCAGGATCGAAAGCCCCTCAGCCTTCAGGGCCTGCAGCGTGGCGGCGATGCGCTCCACCACCACGGGAGCCAGTCCTTCCGAGGGCTCGTCCAGCAGGAGCAGGCTCGGATTGCCCATCAGGGTGCGGGCGATGGTGAGCATCTGTTGTTCCCCGCCGCTCATCCGGCCGCCAGGGCGGTGGCGCAGGGCCGCCAGGCTCGGGAAAAGCTCGAAAAGCCGCTCCACGGTCCAGGGCCGCAGGCCCGGCGCGGCGGGCCTGCGCCCGACCTCCAGATTCTCCAGCACCGTCAGTTCCGCGAAGATGCGGCGCTCCTCGGGCACGTAGCCCAGGCCGGACCGGGCGATGGCATGGGGGGGCTTCCCGGCCAGCTCCTGCCGCCGGAAGCGGACCCGGCCGGTGCTGGGGCGGAGCAGGCCCATGACGGCCTTCAGGCTGGTGCTCTTGCCGGCGCCGTTACGGCCGAGCAGGCAGACCACCTCGCCCTCGCCGACGTGGAAGGACAGCCCGTGCAGGATATGGGCCCGCCCGTAATGGGCGTGGAGTTGCGCGACCTCCAGCATCAGCCGAGGCCTTGCCCCAGATAGACGTCCCGCACCAGCGGGTCCCGGCGCACGGCCTCGGGCGGCCCCTCGGCGATCAGCCGGCCACGATCCAGGACCAGCAGGCGATCGGCATGGGCAAAGACCACATCCATGTCGTGCTCTGTGAACAGGACGGCGATCCCGGATCGGCGCGCGACCCCGACCATCTGCGCCATCATCTCAAGCCGGTCGGCGGGTGCCATGCCGGCGGTGGGTTCGTCCATCAGCAGAAGGCTCGGCGCATGCGCCAGCGCCATGGCCAGCTCGAGCCGCTTGAGGTCGCCATAGGCGAGGATGCCGCTGATCCGCCCGGCCTGCCCGGCCATGCCGACACGCTCCAGCAGCGCCAGAGCCTCCTCCCCGAACAGATCGGAGGCCGGCCGCCAGAACCGGAACAGCCGCC
Source organism: Teichococcus aerofrigidensis (assembly GCF_054073225.1). Classification (NCBI taxonomy): domain Bacteria; kingdom Pseudomonadati; phylum Pseudomonadota; class Alphaproteobacteria; order Acetobacterales; family Roseomonadaceae; genus Roseomonas; species Teichococcus aerofrigidensis. The sequence goes on along the minus strand of NZ_JBSXMU010000006.1, from coordinate 41,685 downwards.
GGTGGTGCGAGAGCAGCACCAGCCGCACATTGTCCAGCACGCTCATGGAGGCGAAGGTCGCGGTGACCTGGAAGGTGCGGCCGACGCCGAGGCGCCAGATCCGCCGCGGCGGCAGCCCCGTGACATCCTGGCCCCGCAGCAGCACCCGCCCGCCATCCGGGCGGATCTGGCCGTTCAGCATGTTGAAGCAGGTGGACTTGCCCGCGCCATTGGGCCCGATCAGCGCCAGGATCTCGCCCGGCGCGAGGGCGAAGGACACACCGTCCACGGCCTGGATACCGCCCCAGCGCTTGGTCAGCCCGGCCGCCTCCAGCACCGGCCTCATGCCCTTGGCTCCGGCCGCGCGATCGCGCCCGCCAGGCCGCGCGGAAAGAACAGCACCAGGGCCAGGATGACGAGCCCCAGCAGCAGGCGCCACAGATCGGTGACGCGGGCCAGCTGGTCCTGCAGGCCGATATAGGCGACGGCCCCCAGGATCGGCCCGCTGAGGGTCTGCACACCGCCGAGCAGCACCATGACGAGGGCGTCGACACTGCGCGGGATGCCCAGGAACGAGGGGAAGACGCTCCCCTTGCCATAGGCGAAGACCGCTCCGGCCAGCCCGGCCATGGCCGCCGCGAGGGCGAAACCCAGCCAGCGGAGGCGGAAGCCGTCGAGGCCGACGGCCTCCGCGCGCAGGGGCGAGTCCCGTTGCGCGCGCAGGGCCAGGCCGAAGGGCGCGCGGATCGCGCGGCGCAGGAGCCAGGTCCCGAGGCCGCAGAGGAGCAGGGCGAGATACCAGAAGCTCAGCCGGTCCTTGGCCCAGTCACTGGGCCAGACGCCCAGGATGCCGTTGTCGCCCCCCGTCACCTCGACCCATTGGAAGGCGATGCTCCAGGCGATCTGCGCCAGGGCCAGGGTGAGCATGGCGGCATAGACCCCGCTGAGCCGCACGCAGAGCCAGCCGAAGAGCAGCCCGACCAGCCCGGCGGCGAAGGGCGCCAGGGCGAGGCCGACCTCCATCGGCGCGCCCATGTGCCGCGCCAGCAGGGCCGCCGCGTAGGCGCCAGCGCCGAAATAGGCCGCATGTCCGAAGCTCGCCATGCCCCCCGGGCCCATGATGAAGTGCAGGCTGGCGGCGAAGAGGATGAAGACGGCGAAGTCGGTGAGCAGGATGCGGGCGTAGTCGCCGAGAAAGGGAGGCAGCAGCAGCAGGACCACGGCGGCGGGGAGTGTCACCAGGACCCGCTGCCGCCTGCCAGAGGGCGGGGGAAGCGGCGCGGCCATTGGCGCGGCGGGCTGGAGGCCGGAGGGCCGCCTGCCCAGCAGGCCATAGGGGCGCAGGACCAGCACGGCCGCCATCACCAGGAAGACCAGCACAAGGGTGATGCGCGGAAAGGCCAGGATGCCGAAGGCGTGCAGTTCGCCGATCAGCAGCGCGGCCAGGAAGACGCCGGGCAGGCTGCCCAGCCCACCGACGACGACGACCACGAAAGCCTCGACGATGATGGCCATGTCCATGTGCAGGGTCACGGCCTCGCGCGGCAGTTGCAGCGCGCCGGCCAGCCCGGCCAGGGCCGCGCCCAGGAAGAACACACCTGTGAAGAGCCGGCGCTGATCGACACCCAGCGCCGCCACCATCTCGCGGTCCTGCGTCGCCGCGCGCAGCAGGATGCCGAAGCGCGTCCGGTGCAGGAGCAGCCAGAGCAGGCCGAGCACCACCGGTCCGACGACGATCATGAAAAGCTCATAGCGAGGAAAGCGCAGGCCGAGGATCTCCACCGCGCCCCGCAGCAGCGGCGCGCGCGGGCCGAACTTGTCCTCCGCGCCCCAGAGCAGCAGCGCGAGGTCCTGCACCACCAGGACAAGGGCGAAGGTCGCCAGCAACTGGAACAGCTCCGGCGCCTGATAGACGCGGCGCAGGACCAGCACCTCCGCCGCGGCGCCGATCACCCCGACCGCCAGGGCGGCCAGCAGCACCGCGCCCCAGAAGCCCCAGAAGCCGCCCCATTCGGCCAGCGGACCCTGGCTGGTCAGCGTCCAGGCCAGGTAGGCGCCCAGCATGTAGAAGCTGCCATGGGCGAAGTTCACGATCCGGCTGACGCCGAAGATGATCGTGAGCCCGGCCGAGACCAGGAAGAGCGATGAGGCGCTGGCCAGGCCGTTCAGCGCCTGGAGGGCCAGGGCTTCCACCGCGCCGCTACCCCTGTGGGCGCCAGGCCTTCACCTGCTCGTCATCCGGCAGGTAGCGGGCGCCGTCGGCATAGTGCCAGTCCACCATCTTGCCGCGCCGCCCCTCCAGCTTGGTGCGGCCGACGAAGGCGCCCAGCGTGGCCTGATGGTCCAGCGCGCGGAACTCCACCTCGCCCGTGCCATAGCCGGTCTGGTAGCGGATGCCCCGGAACGCCTCGACCATGGCCTCCGTCTCGGTGCCGCCGGCCTTCCGCAGCATGGCGGCGATGGCCTGGACCGTATCGTATCCGACGATCGACCCGCAGCGGGGAAGATCGCCGAACCGGGCGCGATAGGCCTCGCGCAGGGCGACATGGACCGGATTGTCGAGGTCGTCCCGCGGATAGCCGGTGACGATCCAGCCGTCCGGGCATTCCTCGCCCAGCGGCTCGAGATACTCGGGCTCGCCGCTGAGCATGGAGGCCACGCTCCGCCCTTCGAAAAGGCCGCGGGTGTTGCCCTGGCGAACGAAGTTCAGCAGGTCGGTGGAGAAGGTGACGTTGAAGATGCCCTCCGGCCGCATCCGCTCCAGGGCCTGCACGGTCGAGCCGGCCTCGATGCGGCCGAGCGCCGGGAACTGCTCGCCGACGAACTCCACATCCGGCCGCTTCCGGGACAGCAACTCGCGGAACCAGCGGACCGCGGATTGCCCGTACTCGTAGTTGGGCGCGATGGTCGCCCAGCGCCTGATCGGGAGCTTGGCCGCTTCCTCCACCAGCATGGCGGCCTGCATATAGGTGCTGGGCCGCAGCCGGAATGTGTAGCGGTTGCCCTTCGACCAGACGAGGGCATCAGTCAGGGGCTCGCTCGCGGCATAGAGCGTCTTGTTCTGCAGGGCGAAATCCGCGAGGGCCAGCCCGACATTGGAAAGATAGCCGCCCGCCAGCAGCGCCACCCGCTCGGAACTCACCAACTCGCCGGCCATGCGCACGGCGTCCTCCGGCTTGCCGGCATCGTCGCGGAACACGGTCTCCAGCGGGCGGCCATGGATGCCGCCATTGGCATTGACCTGTTCCTGCGCCAGCAGCCAGCCATTGCGATAGGGGCCGAGGAAGGCCGGCTGGGCGGTATAGGAATTGATCTCGCCGATACGGATGGCGGCGGTCTGCGCGCGAAGGATGCCGGGAGAGGCCAGGCCTCCCAGCGCCATGGCCGCCAGGAGCGGCCGGCGGGGGACGGCGACCCCTGACCGGGGCGTGCGGGCGGTGAAACGGTGCATGATCTCCATTCCTCTGGACAGTCGCCGGTATCTGGCGCTTCTGCTCTCGATGTCCGCGATGGATGCCCGCACGCGGGCATCGCGATCTCTCTCTTAGGCTACCAGAGGATCTTTCATCCCGAGACGTCCCGGAACCGCGGCGAGGCTGGGCTCGCCCGCATTGGCGAAGGCGACCCGCAGGTATCGTGACTGGCCAGGTCCGAAAAAAGGGCCGGGGAGCGTCAGCAGGCCTCGTTCGGCAGCCAGCGTCTCGGCCACGGCCATGGCGTCCGGGCCGTGTTCTGGCAGGCGGAGATAGGCGAAGTAGGCGCCCTGCGCATCGATGCGCCAGTCCGGGAGGCCCGCCATGGCCTGGCGGAAGGCTTCCGCGCGGTGGGCCATCAGGCGCCGGTTGCCCGCGCGCCAATCGGTCAGCGCCGGCACGGCCCAGCTGAGCGCGGACTGCGCGGCACGCGGCGCGCAGATCTGGAAGGTGTCCAGCAGCTTCAGGAGCTGCTCCCGGAAGGCGCCACCGCCGACAATCGCCCCCACCCGATGTCCCGGAATGCAATAGGATTTGGCGAAGGAATAGAGATGCACCATCCCATCCTGCCAGTCGGGGTCATGGAACAGCGCATGCGGTGCGGCGCCGGAGGGCAGAAAGTCCCGATAGGTCTCGTCGATCACCAGCCAGATGCCCCGCCTCCGGCACATTCCCGCGATGCGCGCGATGATCTCCGGCGGATACACGGCGCCCGTGGGATTGTTCGGCGAGACTAGCACCACGGCACGCGTCCGCGGCGTCAGCGCGGCCTCCAGCCGTTCGGGATCGGGCACGAAGCCATCCTCGGCGCGTGTCTCGAAAGGCTGTGCGGCGATGCCGAGGAGTTCCAGGGCCATCCGGTGATTGAAGTACCAGGGTGTCGGGAGCATCACCGCCTCGCCGGTGCCGGCCAGGACGGTCATGACCATGGTGAAGGCGAGGTTGCAGCCCGCGGTGATGGCGACGGAGCCGGCCCCGAGGGGGGCGCCGTAGAAGCGGGACAGATCCTCCGCCAGAGCCTCCCGCAAGGCCGGCTCCCCGTCGATCGGGCCGTAGCCTGCGAAGGTGGCGTCGCCAGCGGCGTGGGCCAGCCGCTCCAACAGGGCATCGGGAGGCGGATAGCCCGGCACCGCCTGAGTCAGGTCGATGGCGGGGCCGGCGCCGCCGGAATAGCGCGCGGCCCAGGAGCGGGCTGCGGGAATAGGCGGCGCTGCGGTGGCGCCGACGCGCGGCGACAGGCTTGGGCTTGGCATGGTCCGTCTAGAGTGTCACGGCCCCGGCCTTCCGCAAACCCGCCCCGAGCGCTTCCCGGCGATCAATCCGCGTCGGCGAGAGGGCGCCCCCGCGCATGCCGCCAGTGCTGCCAGAGCAGCCGCGCCGCCAGGGAACGCCAGGGCGTCCATTCCCCGGAGAGAACCAGCAACTGCCTGGAGGCGGGACGGTCCGGAAGGCCCCTGAGGTGCTGAAGGCTGGCCGCCAGGGCGACATCTCCGTAGGGGAAGATGTCCGCCCGCTGCTCGGCGAACAGCAGGTAGACCTGCGCCGTCCATGGTCCCAGACCGCGTTGCGCCGCGAGATGAGCCAGCGCCACGTCATCCGCCATGGCGGGAAGGGCATCCAGACGCAGGCTGCCGGACAGGCAGGCAGCCGCCAGGCTGCGCAGGTGCGCCACCTTGTTGCGCGACAATCCGGCGGCGCGCAGCTGCTCGTCATTCAGTTGGAGGGAGCCTTCCGGGTCCAGGGACCTCGGGAGTGCCGCGTAGCGGCACCAGATGGCGCCGGCGGCCCTGTGGCTGATCTGCTGCCCGAAAAGGGTGCGCACGAGGCCGGCGAAGCCCTGCGGGCGCGTTCGCCAGACCAGTGGACCGGCCTCGGCCTCGACTCGCAGGAAGGCGGGATCCCGGCGGCACAGCTCGGCGATGCCGCTCCGCGCCCAGGGCGGAATCGGGGTCACACTCATGGCATCCCTCCGATGGATGACAGCCGGCGCCTGGGAATACGCATCCCGCCGACGAAGTGAAACGAAGCGCAACAGAGCGCCGGCCGGAAAAAGCCTGTAACATGACAGCCAGGCAGCGTTGCCATATCACGGTTATGGTCGAAGTCATGGAACCGCCTCCGCATATCCTGGTCGTCGATGACGATCGGGAGATCCGCGACCTCCTCTCGAAGTTCCTCGAGCGGCAGTCCTGCCGTGTGACCGCCGCCCGCGATGCCCGGGAAGCCCGCCGGCTCTGGCCGCTCGGGCGGTACCATCTGGTGGTGCTGGACCTGATGCTGCCGGGCGAATCAGGTCTCGACTTCGCGCGCTGGCTGCGAAGCCAGAGCGATGTTCCGATCGTCATGCTGACGGCGATGAGCGAGGAGACGGACCGCATCGTCGGCCTCGAGCTCGGCGCCGACGATTATGTGGCCAAGCCTTTCAATCCGCGCGAACTGCTGGCGCGCATCCGGGCCGTGTTGCGCCGCGCCAGCGGCGAGGGGCTGGGGCAGCAGGAGCCGCCGGCCAAGGCCATCCGCTTCGCCGGCTGGACCCTGGAACCGGCGCGCCGCCGCCTGCTGAACCAGGACGGCGTGGAAGTCTCGTTGACCGGTGGCGAGTACGAGCTGCTGATGGTCCTGGTGGAGCGGCCGAACCGGGTGCTCACCCGCGATATGCTGATGGACCTGCTGCGCGGCCGTCAGGCAGGGCCGTTCGACCGCGCCATCGATGTCGCCGTCTCGCGGCTCCGCCGGAAGCTGGAGGATGACGGACGCAATCCAAGCCTGATCAAGACCGTGCGCGGTGGCGGATATGTCCTGGCGGCGACCGTCGAGAAGCTGGGCGACCGCGGGATGGAGAACAGCCCGGCGCCGACGGGCGATCTGGACATGGCCCGTTGATCCGGCCCCGCCCCGGACCTGCGAGTCCCGGCTCCGAGAGTCCGGGGTGATCCGCCGTCTGCTGCCCCGCAGCCTGGCGGGCCGGACCGCCTTCTTCCTGACGCTGGCCCTGATGGCGGTGCAGGCGGCCGGCCTGACGATCCATGCCCTCGATCGCGTCGATCTTCAGCGTTTCGCGCTGTCGCGGGAGATCACCGCGCGTGCCGGGGGTGCCTGGAGGGCGGCGATGCTGTCGCCGCCGATGCTGCGCGAGGCCGTGCTCGGCGATCTGGACCTGCCCGTGGGCCTTCAGGTCGAGCTTTCGGCCATGCCGGCCGTTCGGCTGGGGATGCCCCGCCCTTCGGCCGCCTCCCTCGAACTGTTCCAGCCGCAGTTCATCATCGGCGCCGCCCGTGTCACCCGCCCCGTGGATGTGAAGGTGGCGGGGGGCAGCCGGCCCGGCAGCCTTCTGCTCTCCCTGCAACTGCCGGACGGGCCCTGGCTCAATCTTCGCATGGCCGTTCCGCCGCCCCGGCCCTGGCATTCGCAAACCTTCCTGGTCGCCTTCTTCCTGATGACCGGCGCCGCGCTGGCCCTGATCCTGATCGCTACGCGCCGCCTGACCCGCCCTGTCTCGGCGCTGGCGCGGGCCGCCGAGGCCCTCGGCCGCGACGTGAACGCGCCGCCCCTCCCGGAGGAGGGGCCGCTGGAGGTGGCCACCGCGGCGCGCGCCTTCAACACCATGGCCGAGCGGATCCGCCGCTTCGTCAGCGACCGGACCCAGATGCTGGCCGCCATGGGGCATGATCTGCGGACCCCGATCACCCGGCTCCGGCTGCGGGCGGAGTTCCTGGAGGATGACGAGCAGCGCCGGAAGATGCTGGCCGACCTGGACGAGATGGAATCCATGGTCAACGAAACCCTGGCCTTCGCGAGGGACGAGGCCACGGCCGAGCCCTCGGTGCCGCTCGACCTCGCGGCGCTCTGCCGCACCGTGCTCGACGAGGCCGCCGATGCCAGGCCGGAACTGCCGCCCGAGGCCATCCGCTACGAAGGGCCCGAGCGCCTGCGGATCCGCGGCCGGCCGATCGCCCTCAAGCGCGCTCTCGCCAATCTTGTCGGAAATGCGCTGAACTACGGAGCGACGGCTTGCATCCGGCTTGAGGCGCCAAGTGAGACCGGAACCCTCCATCTCCGCGTCGAGGACGAGGGGCCCGGCATTCCGCCCGAATCGCTGGAGGCGGTGTTCCAGCCGTTCCGCCGGTTGGAGGTGAGCCGGAACCGGGAGACCGGTGGCACAGGCCTCGGCCTGCCCATCGCGCGCAATATCCTCCGCGCCCACGGCGGCGACGTGGTGCTCAGCAACCGCGCCACGGGCGGCATCACCGCCCTGGTGACATTGCCGGCCTGACACTCTAGGGAAGGGGCGGGAAGGGCAGTACCCGAGGCTTGGTCATGTGGTCGGCAATGCCCGGCGCACGATGATAATCCTTCTGCCAACCCTTCGCCCGCTCGGGGCTGCCTTCCTCGTGAAGCGCCTCGTTGAAGGCGCGGCGGCCCTGCCGCCATCCTCGATGAGCCGCCTCCAGCGCGGCGTCCTCGGTGATGGGGCGGCTTTGCGGCTGGTGCCGGCCGATCAGCCCACGATCGAGCGGGAAGAAGAAGCAGATCGCCTCACCGGCCTCGAAGCGGATGACATGGTCAGGCCGGGTGAAACGCCAGTTCATGGTGAAGGTCATCGGTGCCCAGTCGGTCTCGACCAGCCCCGACAATGGCATGATGCCATCCTTCGGGCTGTTCGGAGGCCCCGACACCCAGAGGCCGATCCCAGGCTCCGTGCGCAGCAGGGCATCGATGGGAAAGGTGAGGATGCCCGAACCGAAATGGCTCATCGGCCGGATGGCGCCACCGCCCAGCGGGCGAATGACGATGTCGGTCTTGCGGCTTCCGCCATTCCACCACGCCTCGAAGGCCGTGTCGCCGATGACCTCCCAGCCATGGGCATTGGCCACGGTCATGGGCAGGCAGCGGTAGGCGAAGCCATTCGGGGTCTCGTCCATCCAGCCCCGCCGGGCGGAGGCGGGGCGCAGGCCCGGGAGGGCGGGGCCTGTCTGGTAGGCGATGAGCCTGCGGGGCATCTCGTTCACGGACATGCCCGCAGGATGGATCGCCCCGGCTTAAGATCCGGTATCCCTGTGCCGTCTCAGCCCTCGTCGCCCGCCGCCGCCAGCATGCGGGAGACGGATTCCGCGCGGCCCAGCGCGAAGAGCACCGCGTCGATGGGCGGAGACTGCGTGCTGCCGGTCAGCGCCGCGCGCAGCGGCTGCGCCACGGCGCCGAGCTTGAGGCCCTTCACCTCGGCATAGTCCCGCAGCCACTTGTCCAGGTCGGCGCGCTCCCAGGGCGCATCGGTGAGGAAGATCGCGAGATCCTTCAGCCGCGCCTTCGCCTCGTCGGTCAGCAATGCCGCGGCCTTGGCTTCCATCGTCAGCGGCTGGCTGGCGACGGCGAAGGCCGCCATGTCGGCCGCCTCGACCAGGGTGCGGGCGCGCGGGAGGATATCGGGCATCAGCAGGCGGACGCGCTCGGCGCCTTCGGTGCCGAAGCTGATCGAGGGCCGGTGCGCGAGGATCTCCAGCACCTTGCCGGCCACGGCCCCGGCGTCCATCTGCCGCAGATACTGGGCGTTCAGATGCGTCAGCTTGGCATAGTCCATCCGGCTCGGCGCGCGGCCGACATCCTTCAGGTCGAAGAGCGCGATGGCCCGTTCCCGGGGCACGAACTCCTCGTCGCCATGGCCCCATCCCAGGCGCAGCAGGTAGTTGCAGACCGCCTCCGGCAGGAAGCCCTGATCCCGGAACTCCAGCGCCCCCACGGCGCCATGCCGCTTGGACAGCTTGGCGCCATCGGCGCCATGGATCAGCGGAATATGGGCGAAGTGCGGCCGGCGCCAGCCCATGGCGTCATAGACCATGACCTGGCGGAAGGTATTGGTCAGGTGGTCGTCACCCCGGATGACATGGGTGATGTCCATGTCATGGTCGTCGACGACGACGGCGTGCAGATAGGTCGGCGTTCCATCGGAGCGCAGGATGATCATGTCATCCAGCTCGCTGTTCTGCACCCGGACCTCGCCCTGGACCAGGTCCTGGATCACCGTCTCGCCCTCGCGCGGCGCCTTGACGCGAATGACGGGCCGGACGCCGGCCGGCGCCTCGGCCGGGTCGCGGTCGCGCCAGCGGCCATCATAGCGAGGCGGGCGGCCCTCGGCGGCGGCCTTCTCCCGCATCTGCGCCAGCTCCTCCGGGGTGCAGAAGCACTGATAGGCCTTGCCGGCCGCCAGCAGCATGCGGGCCACCTCGGCATGCCGGGCTTCCCGCGCGGTCTGCATCACGGGAGGCTCGTCGGGCTGCAGGCCCAGCCAGTCCAGGCTCTCCAGGATCTGCCGGACGGCTTCCGGGGTGGAGCGCTGACGATCCGTGTCCTCGATGCGCAGGAGGTACTGGCCGCCGTGATGGCGGGCAAAGAGGAAGTTGAAGAGAGCGGTGCGGGCTCCCCCGATGTGCAGATACCCGGTCGGGGAAGGGGCGAAACGGGTGCGTACGGTCATGGCTCGGTCAATTCCTTCAGGCCGTCCTTCTAGCACCACCGCCTTCCGCTGTAGAGTGCGCGCCATGGTTGAAGAATGGCGCTAGATCTTAATCCTGAAATCCTGCCCGGCCCGGACTCCGATCGGCTCCGGCCAGGCCTGCTTGCGCGCGGGATGAACATGCTCGCCGTCATCCTGCAGCAGGAGTGGCGCGCCTTTCCCCTCTGGCTGCCGGTGGGCATGGGGGCCGGTATCGTCGGCTATTTCGCGCGGTCCACGGAGCCCGCGCGGGCCGTTCTCCTGCTGCCGCCCCTTGTGGCGCTTCTCCTGCTTGCCCTCCGGCGGCATCCGGCCTGGGCATGGCCCGCCGCCCTGGGTCTCATGATCACCACGGGCTATGCCGTCGCGGCCTGGCACGCCAGCGCGCTTCCGGCGCCCCTGATGCTTCCCGGCAAGGCGGTCATCGTCACGGGCAGTGTCGAGACCGTGCAGACCCTGCCGCAAGGACTTCGTGTCACCCTCTCCGGCGTGATGCTGGATGAAGGGCCAGGGACCCTGCCGCGCGACATCCGCCTGCGGCTGCGGAAGGACGATCCCCTCCACCCCTCCCCAGGGGACCGGCTGCGGGTGCGGGCCCTGCTGCGCGCCCCTTCCGCTCCCGCCTATCCGGGGGCCTGGGACTTCCAGCGCGACGCCTACTTCTCGGGCCTAGGCGGCTCGGGCTTCGCCATCGGGTCGGCGGAGCGGCTGCAGGAGGCGGATCGGGCACCGGTCTTCGCCACCCTGCGGGCCAGCATGGAGCAGCGGGTGGCCACCGCCTTGCCGGGGTCCGTGGGCGCCATCGCGGCGGCCCTGATCACGGGAGGACAGAGCGCCATCGCACCGGAGGCCATGGCGGCGATGCGGGACTCCGGTCTGGCCCATCTGCTGTCGGTGTCGGGCCTGCACATCGCCATCGTGATGGGGCTGGGATTCGGCGTGGCCCGCTGTGCCATCGCGTTCTGGCCCTGGCTCGCGCTGCGCCATGACGGCAGGCTGCTGGCGGCGCCGGCCGCCCTCCTGCTGGGCCTGGGCTATCTGGCCCTGACGGGGTTCCAGGTTCCGATGCAGCGCAGCTTCGCCTCGGCGGCCCTGATGACGCTGGCCGTCCTGCTGGGCCGCCGCGTCTTCTCCATGCGGGCCCTGGCGCTCGGGGCCGTGGCGGTGATGCTGATCCAGCCGGCGGCCGTGCTGGGCCCCTCCTTCCAGATGAGCTTCGCCGCGGTCATGGCCCTGGTCGCGGGCGCGGAAGCGACGGCCGGCTGGATGACCCGCTGGCGACGCAGCGCCGAATGGTGGCGACGACCCCTTCTGATTCTCATGGGCTCGGTGCTGACCTCGGTTCTGGCGACGCTGGCCACGCTGCCCTTCGGCCTGTTCCATTTCGGCCGCATCCAGCTCTATGGCGTCGTCGCCAACATGCTCGCCGTGCCGGTGACCTCCTTTCTCATCATGCCCGCCGCCCTGGCCGCGGCCGCGCTGATGCCGCTGCATCTCGAAAGCTGGCCGCTGGCGGTGATGGGATGGGGCGTGGAGGTCGTGCTGTGGGTCGCGCGCACGGTCGCCAGCTGGCCGGGCGCGGCTCTCCTGGCCCGCCCCATGCCGGCCTGGGCCCTGGCCCTGACGAGTTTCGGCATGATCTGGTTGTGCCTGTGGCGGAGCCGCTGGCGCTGCCTTGGCCTTCCGCTGATCGCCACCGGCCTGTGCGCTTCCTTTTGGACCGCGCCGCCGGACGTGCTGGTTTCCGCCGATGCCCGCCTCATCGCCTTTCGTACCGATGGAGCCGTCGTCCTCCACCGTGCCAGCGGGGCGTCGAATTTCATCCGTGACAGCTGGCTTCGAGGCTGGGGAGAGGACGAAGCCGAGCCCTATTCCGACAAAACCGCCGGTGATGACGCGCTCCTGCCATGCGCCGGCCTGATCTGCCGGTTTCAGCCGCGGGAAGGAAGCAGGGCGGCGTTGCTGCTGAAGCCGGCCCGGACCCGCCGTGGCGAGACGGCGCCGCCGGTGACAGCCGCTCCGGCTTGCGGCCAGGAGGCGGCCGTACTGATCTCCCCCGAGCCCATCCGAGGCCGCTGCGAGGGCATTCCGGTCGTCGACCGCTTCAGTGTCTGGCGCGACGGATCGCACGCCATCTGGCTGGAGCCTGGTGGAGCGCGCATCCTCTCGGACCGTGAATGGCGCGGCGACCGCCCCTGGGTTCCCCGGCCGCCGCGCCCGGCCGGGGAACGGCGCCAGGAGAACAAGCCCCTGGGCGTCAGTAGCGCCGAAGCAGACCGATCAGGCGCCCCTGGACCTTGACCCGGTCGGGTCCGAAGATACGGGTCTCGTAGCGCGGATTGGCGGCTTCGAGCGCGATCGAGTTGCCCTTGCGCCGGAGGCGCTTCAACGTCACCTCGGCGTCGTCGACCAGGGCCACCACGATGGATCCAGTATCGGCCGTCTCGTCACGGCGGATGATGACCGTGTCGCCATCCAGGATGCCGGCCCCCTCCATCGAATCGCCAGCGACCTCCAGAGCATAGTGCTCGCCGTTCCCGAGCAGGGCGGTAGGCACCTCGACACTGGTCCCCTGGTCGCGCAGGGCCTCGATCGGCTGGCCGGCGGCGATGCGGCCATAGAGCGGCAGGTGCACCGCGGCCGCGTCAGGGGCGCGCGGGACGCCGGGCAGATTGGAAGCGAAATTGCCGCGGATAACATTGGGTGAGAAGGCCGGGGGCGAGAAGGCCGGGCGCGGCGCCTCCGCCCGCGCCGCAGCGGGTTCGGCCGCCATGCGCGGTCCGGCCATCGCGCTCTCGGGAAGGCGAATGACCTCAAGGGCACGCGCGCGGTGGGCGCGCCGCCGCAGGAAGCCACGTTCCTCCAGGGCCGTGATCAGGCGGTGGATCCCCGACTTGGAGCGCAGCTTGAGGGCCTCCTTCATCTCCTCGAAGGAGGGAGAGAAACCGGTGTCCCGGAGATGCCGGTCGATGAACATCAGCAACTCGTGCTGCTTGCGCGTCAGCATAGGGCGGCTCCCGGAACCAGTGAGGCGGCAGCGAACAAAGCGCGACCGTCCACGATGTTCTACGAAAGTTCCGCATTCGCGGTCAACGGGCAAATGCCCTGAAATCCGAGGCTTGGCTGAATTTCTGAAGGAGCCGCGCAGTTGCCCGGCTCAGATCCCGAACTCGTCCAGCACCAGCACCTCGACCATCGCGCCGGCTTGCAGGGCCGGCGCATGCGGCGGGCGCCGCAGCAGGCCGCCGGAGGCGGAGAGGGTTCGCAGCATGGAACTGTCCTGCCGCGATGCCGCCCGCGCGATCAACCGGCCTTCCCCGTCGCGGGACAGATCCGCGCGCATATAGTCCTCGCGCCGGTCATTCGCGGGAAGATCGTCCGCCAGCATGGCCATCCGGAAGGGAGGGGCGGCCGCCGGCAGGCCGGACAGGACCATCGTCGCCGGCCACAGGAACAGCAGCGCGCAGACAATGGCCGAGACCGGATTTCCCGGAAGCCCCAGCAGCGGCGTGCCCGCCAGATGGCCCCAGATGAGTGGCTTGCCCGGCCGCATGGCGATCTTCCAGAAGTCGAGGCGGAAGCCATGGGGCTCCAGGGCGGGCTGGATCAGGTCATGCTCGCCGACGCTGGCGCCCCCGGTGGTGACCAGGATGTCGCAAACCCTGGCGGCATCGACAGCCGCCCGGCCGATGGCCTCGCGATCATCCCCGGCGATGGGCAGGATCAACGGTGCTCCACCGCCGGCGCGGACCAGCGCGGCGAGGGCATGGGCATTGGATGAGACAATCCCACCCGCCGGCACCGGCTCGCCCGGCAGCACGATCTCGTCTCCCGTCGCCAGGATGGCGATGCGCGGTGCCCGATGCACCGTGAGCCAGGCGTGATTCGATGCCGCCGCGAGTCCGATATCCCGCGCGGAAAGGCGACGGCCGGGCGTCAGAAGGACATCGCCGGTGCGGAAATCCAGCCCCGCCTCGCGAATCCACCGGCCCTTCCGGGGCGCTTCGCGCATCCGCACCTGGCCGTCCAGGACCTCCGCATCCTCCTGCAACAGGATGGTATCGGCGCCGGGGGGCAGCAGACCGCCGGTGAAGATGCGGATCGCCTCGCCGGGTCCGATCCTGCCCTGATAGGGATGCCCGGCCGGCGCCGCGCCGATCACCCGCAGCATGCCGCCTTCCCGCGCATCCTCGGAGCGCAGGGCGTAGCCGTCCATGGCGGAGACATCGGCTGGCGGCTGGGTCAGCCGGGCGACGACCGCCGCCGCCAGCACGCGCCCCCAGCCCTCGGCCAGCGCCACCGTTTCCGCACCGGTCGGCCGCAGGCCGGCCAGGATGCGGCCCCGCGCCTCCTCGACCGAGATCACGGCGCGGCCTCCCAGCGCCCCGACCGACCGCCTTCCTTTCGCAGCAGGCCGATGCCCTCGATGGTCATGCCCCGGTCGATCGCCTTGCACATGTCATAGACCGTGAGGGCCGCGACGCTCACCGCCGTCAGCGCCTCCATCTCCACGCCCGTCGGGCCGGTGGTCTTGACCTCCGCCTCGATCAGCAGGCTCGTCTCCCCCTCGGGCCGCAAGTCCATCCGCACCGATGACAGGGCCAGCGGGTGGCAGAGGGGGATCAGGTCGGCCGTCCGCTTGGCGGCCATGATCCCGGCCAGACGGGCCACGCCCAGCACGTCGCCCTTGCTCATCCGTCCCGCGCCGATGGCGGCCAGGGTCTCGGCGGCCATCCGGACGCAGCCGCGCGCGAGCGCGATCCGCACGGTGTCGGGCTTGGCCGAGACATCGACCATGACGGCCCGGCCCTCCGGGTCGAAATGGGTCAGGGCGGGCGGGGGCGGCATCAGGCCTGGACCATGGCGCGGGCGGCCGCGGCGACATCCGCCTGGCGCAGCAGATGCTCGCCCACCAGAATGCAGCGGGCGCCCGCCGCCGCCATGCGGCGGACATCGGCTGCGTCGCGCAGTCCGCTCTCGGCGACCGGGATGCGATCGGGCGGGATCAGCGGAACCAGCTCCTCCGCCGTCGCCAGATCGGTCTTCAGGCTCCGCAGATTCCGGTTGTTCACGCCGATCAGCTGGGTGCGGAGGCCGAGCGCCCGTTCCAGCTCATGGCGGTCGTGCACCTCGGCGAGAACCGCCATGTCCAGGCTGCGCGCGGCGTCCTCCAGCTCCCTGGCCTGCTCGTCGGACAGGGCGGCCAGGATCAGCAGGATGCAGTCCGCGCCCATCGCCCGTGCTTCGAACACCTGATAGGGGTCGATCATGAAGTCCTTGCGCAGCACCGGCAGTCCGCAGGCCCCGCGCGCCATGACCAGATCGGCCGGGCTGCCCTGGAAGTGGGGGCCATCGGTCAGTACCGACAGGCAGGCCGCCCCGGCGGACTCGTAGGCCCTGGCCAGGCCGACCGGATCGAAGGGATCGCGGATCAGGCCGCCGGAGGGCGAGGCCTTCTTGATCTCGGCGATCAGGCCGATGCGCCCCTCCGCGACCGCCGCGAACAGCGCGCCCGTGAAGTCGCGCGGCTTGCCCACGTCACGCACGCGCCCCTCCAGTTCGGAAAGCGGCGTGCTGGCCGCCCGCTCGCGGATCTCCGACGTCTTGTCGGAGAGGATGCGCAGCAGGGTGTCGGGCAGGGCCTCGGTGTTCATGGGGCTTTCCTCGAAGGCGGATGTGGCAGGCCGGGAGGCAGGCCAGGAGGCAGGATGGACAGCGTCACGGGGAAGGCCCCTCAGTCCGGCCGGGTTTCAGGCAAGGCCGTCGCCCGGCGCAGGCGTTCCAGCACCTGCAGGGCCGATCCGTCGTCGACCGCCCGGCCGGCCCGGGCCGCGGCCTCCCGCAGATCGGTCTCGACACCGGCGACGATGAGCGCCGCCGCGGCATTCAGCAACACGCAGTCCCGATAGGCGCCCGTGGCACCCCGCAGCAGCTCTTCCAGCGCCACGGCGTTCTCGGCCGGGTCGCCGCCTTTCAGGGCCTCCACCGGCGCTTCCGGGAGTCCCGCATCGGCGGGCGCGAGGGTGAACTCGCGAATGCGTCCGTCCTCCAGCTCCACCACCTGGCTGGGCCCCGAGAGGGTCAGCTCATCCAGCCCCTGGCCATGGACCAGCCAGGCCCGCTCGCTGCCGGTCCGCAGCAGGGTTTCCGCCATGGGGCGCAACCACTGCGGCGCGAAGGCGCCGGTCATCTGGCGCTTCACCCGCGCCGGGCTCGTGAGGGGGCCCAGCAGATTGAAGATCGTGCGGGTGCCGAGCTCCATTCGCGGGCCTGCGGCGTGGCGCAGGGCCGCATGATGACGGGGCGCCATCAGGAACACCATGCCGGCCTCGCGCAGGATGGCGGGCAGGGCGGCGAGCGGGGCATCGAGATTGATCCCCAGCGCCGACAAGGCATCGGAGGCACCGGAGCGCGAGGAGAGGGCGCGGTTGCCGTGCTTGGCGACCGGGACGCCACAGGCCGCGACCACCATGGCGGCGGCGGTCGAGATGTTCAGCGTGCCCGCGCCGTCACCGCCCGTTCCCACCAGATCGATGGCATTCGCGGGGGCCTCGACGGCGATCATGCGGGCCCGCATGGCGCGCACCGCACCGGTCATCTCGGCGACGGTCTCACCGCGGACCCTCATCGCCATCAGCAGGGCGGCGATCTGCGCGGGCGTGGCCTCGCCCTCCATGATGATGCCGAAGGCCTGCTCCGCCTCGCTCTCGGCGAGACGCTCACCCAGCGCCAGCCGGGCCAGGACGGGCTTGAGGGACTGCGCCATCACGCGGCCTGGTGCCGGGGCGGCAGGCGGATGCCGGCCATGTCGATGAAGTTCCGCAATAGGTCATGCCCGTGTGCGCTGGCGATGCTCTCGGGGTGGAACTGCACGCCCCAGATCGGCAGGTCACGATGAGCGAGGCCCATGATGAGCCCGTCCTCGGTCCAGGCGGTGACCTCGAGCGCGGCGGGCAGCCCGTCGCGGCGCACGATCAGGGAGTGGTAGCGCGTCGCGGGGAAGGGGTCGGGCAGGCCGGCGAAGACATCCGTGCCCCGGTGGTGCATCGGCCAGACCTTGCCGTGGACGGGAGCCGGGGCGCGTTCCACGATGCCGCCGAAGGCCTGGCCGATGGCCTGGTGCCCGAGGCAGACACCCAGGAGCGGAAGCCGAGCCGCGGCGGCGGCGTCGATCAGCGGCAGGCAGAGGCCCGCCTCGTTGGGCGTACAGGGGCCGGGCGAGAGGAGGATGGCTTCCGGCCGCAGGGCCATCGCCTCCTGCACCGTCACGGCATCGTTCCGGCGAACCTCGACCTCGGCGCCAAGATCGCCCAGGAAGTGATAGAGATTGAAGGTGAAGCTGTCGTAGTTATCGATCAGGAGGATCATGGCTTCGCGACCCGTTCTCCGGTCCGGGCACCACCTCGAAGGGGTGGTCGCCTCAGACAATCCGCGACAAATGCGCGCCCCGCGCGCGGAAAAGATGGCCGGGGCGCGCTGTTCGCCCCGGCTATGGCCATCGATTTTTCTTGAAGAACAGAGCTCTGCCGGCCATCGCTAGCGCCGATCCGCAGCAAATCGGACGGCTTCCTCGGCGGCGCGGAACAGGCCGCGTGCCTTGGCGCGGGTTTCCTCGAACTCCGCGACCGGATCGGAATCCGCCACCACCCCGCAACCCGCCTGGACATGCATGACCCCGTCCTTCACCAGGGCGGTACGGAGGGCGATGCAGGTGTCCATGCCGCCGCCGGCGCTGAAATAGCCAACCCCGCCGGCATAAAGGCCACGGCGCGAGGGCTCCAGCTCCTCGATGATCTCCATGGCGCGGACCTTGGGCGCCCCGGAAAGGGTGCCGGCGGGGAAGCCCGCCGCCAGCGCCTGCAGGGGGCCGACGCCAGGACGCGCGTTGCCGCGGACTTCGCTGGCGATATGCATGACCTGGCTGTAGCGCTCGATGGTGAAGCTCTGCGTGACGCGGACGGAGCCGATGCGCGCTACCCGGCCCACATCGTTGCGGCCGAGATCGAGCAGCATCAGATGCTCGGCCCGCTCCTTCTCGTCCGCCAGCAGTTCGGCCTCCAGGGCCCTGTCCTGCTCCGGCGTGGCGCCGCGCGGGCGTGTGCCCGCCAGGGGGCGGACGGTGACCTCCCCATCCCGCAGCCGGACCAGGATCTCGGGGCTGGCGCCGACCGCGGCGTAGCCGCCAAAATCGAAGAAGAAGAGGAAGGGCGCCGGGTTGATGCGCCGGAGCGCCCGATAGAGCGCAAAGGGCGGCAGGCCGAAGGGCACCGAGAAGCGCTGACTGGGAACGACCTGAAAGACGTCGCCGGCGCGGATATACTCCTTGGCCCGCTCCACGACGGCCAGGAAATCCTCGCGGCTGAAATTGCTGGCCGGTTCCGGCAGCGCCGGCAGGCGGGCGGCGGGGGCGGGGCGCGGCAGGGGGCGGTCCAGGGCGGCCTCGGCCTCGTCGAGCCGGGCCATGGCCGCGTTCCAAGCATCGCGCGGGTCCTGCCCGGGATAGACCGGCGCGCACAGCGTCAGCGTGTCCCGAACGTGATCGAACACCACGGTGAGGGTGGGGCGCATCATCACCGCATCGGGAATGCCGAGGACATCCGGCTTGAGGGCCGGCAGGGCCTCCATGTGCCGGACCATGTCATAGCCCAGATAGCCATAGAGCCCGGCCGCAATGGCCGGCAGCGCCGGCGGCAGCGGCAGCCGCGCCTGTCCGATGGCGTCCTCCAGACTGTCCAGGACCGTCCTGTCATCCGGCTGGAAGGCATGCGGCGCGGAGAGGGCATGCCGGTTGATCTCGGCCTTGCCGTCGCGGCAGCGCCAGATCAGGTCCGGTGCCAGGCCGATCGCCGAGTAGCGGCCCCGCGCCGCGCCGCCCTCGACGCTCTCGAACAGGAATGCGGGGGCCTGACCCTGCACCAGCTTGAGATAGGCCCCGACCGGCGTGTCCAGGTCGGCGACGCGCTCGCGCGACAGCACCTGACCTCTCCCAGCCGCCAGGGCCGCGGCGAACTCCTCGAAATCCGGGTTGGCCGAAAGGCTCATCGGGCGCTGACCTGTCCCACCACGGCTTCGTTGTAGGACACCGGGGTCCGGGCCCGCAAAGCATCCAGGAACTGCGCCTCCAGATCGCCCAGCATGGCCTGTTCCACCGCGCTGCGGACCTGGCCCAGAGCCAGGGCGTCGCTGTCCGGGTCATAGGGCAGAATGCGCTGCACCTGCGCCACGGCGAAGCCGTCGATGGTCTCGGCCATGGTGCCGCCGTTCAGTCCCGCGGCGAAGATCGGCTGCAACAGCTCCGGCGGCAAGGTCTGCGGCGCGCGCTGCGGATCGCGCCCGAAGGGGCCGACGGTCTGGAAGGCCAGGCCGGCCTCCCGGGCGGCCTCGGCCAGGGGCTTGCCGCCCTCGACCGCGGCGAGCAGGGCGGAGGCCCTTTCCTCCTGCGCCCGGCGGCGGGCATCCACGAGATAGGCGGCATGGACCGCATCGCGCACCGTCTCGAAGGGGCGCAGCGCCGCCGGCGTCACCTCCTGGAGATCGAAGGCGAAGAGGGCGGCCTGACCGGCCTCGGCCAGCCGGGGCTGCTGGCCCTGCTCGGCGGCGAAGAGGGCGCGCAGGACGATGTCCTTCGGGCCTCCCTCGAGCGGCAGGGCGACGGAGGTGCCGTCCGGGTCACGGCCGTTGGCGTCCAGCCTGGCCTCGGTCACGGAGAGGCCGAAGCGGCGCGCGACGTCCGCCAGGGAGGTGCCGGCGGCCAGGGCGTCCTCGACCTGGTTGGCGCGGTCATAGGCGAGGTCCGCCGCCCGCTCGTGCTGCAATTCGCGGCGAAGCTGATCGCGCACCTGGGACAGGGTGACGCTCTCGCCCGGCACGATGGCGGTCACCTTGAGAACGTGCCAGCCGAAGGCGCTCTGCACCGGCTCGCTGATGCCGCCTTCCGGCAGGGCGAAGGCGGCCTCGGCCAGTTCGGGCACCGGCAGCCCGGCCCGGTCGACCTCGCCCAGCGCCAGGGCCTGGCCGCCATCGGCCTGCGCGGCCGCCTCGATCGCCGGAAGGTCCGCGCCCGCGCGCCAGACGCCGGCAATGGCCAGAGCCTGCTCGCGGCTGGGCAGGAGCGCCTGCTCGATGCTCCGCCGCTCCGCCTTCTCGTACTGGCCGCGCCGTGTCTCGAAGGCCGCCTGAAGTTCCTCCTCGGTCGGGTCGATCTCCGACGCCAGGACATCGGGAGACAGGACGGCGATCACCGCGCGGCGATACTCCGGCGCCGAGAAGCGCTCGGGATGGGTTTCATGGAAGCGGTGGAGTTGCGCCTCATCCGGCTCGGCCGGCTCGGCGGCGGCGGCGAGCGGCAGCCGGACGACCTGCGCCACGCGTTCCTGCCGTTGCCAGGCCAGGAGGGGCCTGGTCAGCGCGTCGGGGCCGGCGGCGCCGGCACGGACGGCGCCGACGAGCTGCTGGCGGCGCAGATCGGCGCGCAGCAACGAGAGGAAAGCCGGCTCGGTCAGGCCGTTGCTGCGCAGGAAGTTGTCGAGCAGGGCGCGGCTGAACCGGCCATCCGTGCCCTGGAAGGCGGGAATACCGAAGACGTAGTCGCGCACCGCCTCTTCGGGCACGGCGATGCTCAGCCGCTCCGCCTCCCGCAACTGCACCCGCTGCATCACCAGGCTTTCCACGGCCTGGCGCGAGACGGCCTGCGCCATCTGCGGGGTGATGTCGAAGCCGCTGCCGAGCTGGCGCTGCATCTGCGCGAGCTGCCGCCGGGCGGTTTCCTGAGCTTCGGGAAGCTCGATGGGTTCGCCATCGACACGCGCGACGGCGGTGTCGTTGCCGAAGTTCCGAACCACGTCCTCGATGCCCCAGATGGCGAAGGAGAGGATCAGAAGGACGAAGAGACCCTTGGCGAACCAGGTGCCGGCGAGGCGGCGCAGTGCAGTGAGCATCGTATTCCGCAGCGGTGGAGGCCGGCGGACCATAGGCAAAAGGCGCCCGGTTGCCAAACGCCGCCGGCCCCTGTAGCGCGGCAGGGCATAATTCCACGACGCTGGACCGGAGAGGAAAGCAGGACATGACCCCAGGCGTGCGGCCGCTGATCGCGGGAAACTGGAAGATGCACGGCACCCTGGCCGAGGCCACCGCCCTGGCCCGTGGCGTGGCCGCCGGTCCTGCCGCCGGGGCCGACCTCCTGGTCTGTCCGCCCTTTCCGCATCTGGCGGCGGTTTCGGAGGCCCTGCGCGGCAGCCACGTCGCGCTGGGCGCCCAGGACTGTCATGCGGACGCCAAGGGCGCGCATACCGGCGACGTCTCCGCGCCCATGCTGAAGGATGTCGGCGCCCGCTTCGTCATCCTGGGCCATTCCGAGC
This sequence comes from Teichococcus aerofrigidensis, assembly GCF_054073225.1. NCBI lineage: Bacteria > Pseudomonadati > Pseudomonadota > Alphaproteobacteria > Acetobacterales > Roseomonadaceae > Roseomonas > Teichococcus aerofrigidensis. The sequence goes on along the minus strand of NZ_JBSXMU010000006.1, from coordinate 20,386 downwards.
GCCGTGCCGATCATGGCGAAAGCGACGCGGTGGTGAAGGCCAAGGCCGAGGCGGCGCTGGCCGAGGGGCTGGTGCCGGTGGTCTGTGTCGGGGAGAGCGAGGCGCAGCGGCTCGCCGGCGAGGCGGAAGCGGTCGTGGCCGGCCAGCTCGCCGGCAGCCTGCCCGCCGGCTTCGCCGCGGCGGGGGGCGTGGTGGCCTATGAGCCGGTCTGGGCCATCGGTACCGGTCGTACCCCGACAGAGGCCGACATCGCCGCCATGCACGCCCGCATCCGCGCCGAGCTGGAGCAGAGCTTCGGCGAGGCCGGCGCGGCGCTGCGCATTCTCTATGGCGGCTCGGTGAAGCCCGGCAACGCGCAGGCCATCCTGGCTCTGCCGCATGTGGATGGTGCCCTGGTCGGCGGCGCCAGCCTGAAGGCGGAGGATTTCCTGGGAATTGCCGGGGCCGTCTGAGGTCCGGCGGCCCTGATCCCCGCGGTCGGGACCGCCTCTGGGACCTCCCTTGGGACCTCCCTTGGGACTTCCCTTGGGGAAGGCATGGCGCGAGACTGGCGCGCCATGCCAAACGACCTCACCGCGCGGGTTCTGACCGCGCTCGATTCCGCCCGCGCCGAAACGGAGGCCAGCCTCATCGAATGGCTGCGCATTCCGAGCGTCAGCGCACAGCCTGCCCACGCGCCGGACTGCCGAAAGGCGGCCGAATGGCTGGGTGAGCAACTTGTCGCACTGGGTTTCCAGGCGGGATTGCGGGAGACGCCGGGCCATCCGGTGCTGATCGCGACCCATCCCGGCCCGGGCCCCGAAGCGCCGCACGTCCTGATCTACGGACACTACGATGTCCAGCCGCCCGAGCCGCTGGAGCTTTGGACCAGCCCCCCCTTCGATCCGGCGATCGTACCTGGCCCCCGGGGTCAGCGGATCGTGGCGCGCGGGGCGGTGGACGACAAAGGCCAGGTGATGACCTGGCTGGCGGCGCTGCGGGCCTGGAACAGCGCCGCCGGCGGCCCTCCGGTCCGTGTCACCGTGCTGGTCGAGGGCGAGGAGGAGATCGGCAGCCCCAACCTCGACAGGGTGCTGCGGGAGGAGCGGGAGCTTCTCTCGGCCGACATCGCCGTGATCAGCGACACCAACATGTGGGATCCGCGGACGCCCGCCCTGACGGTCAGCCTGCGCGGCCTCGCCTATGTGCAGATCGACCTCCGGCGGGGCGAGCGGGATCTTCATTCCGGCCTGTTCGGCGGTTCGGCTGGAAATGTCCTCAACCTGCTGACCGAGATCCTGGGGGAGCTTAAGGACGCCGAGGGGCGCGTTCAGATCCCCGGATTCTACGACGGCGTGGCCGAGCCCGATGCGGCGCAGCGGGCCGCCTGGGCGGCGCTGGATTTCGACGAATCCGCCTTCCTGCTCGCTCAGGGCCTCTCCGTTCCCGGCGGCGAGGCGGGCCGTGGCGCCCTGGAACGCCTCTGGGCTCGCCCGACGGCCGATATCAACGGTATCTGGGGCGGCTATATGGGCGAGGGGTCCAAGACCGTCATCGCCTGTGAGGGTCATGCCAAGCTGTCCTGCCGCCTCGTGCCGGGACAGGACCCGCAGAAGATCGTCGAGGGGATCCGGGCCTTCGTCCAGGCGCGCCTGCCGGCGGATGCGCGCTTCGATCTTCAGGTCTTCGGCCTGGCGCCCGGGATCGCCATGGCCACGGACTCGCCCTGGATGACAGCGGCGCGGGAGGTGCTGGAAGAGGAGTTCGGCCGCCCCGCCGTGCTGGCCGGGGGCGGGGGATCCATTCCGGTGGTCTCCAGCCTCAAGGGTATCCTGGGCCTGGACAGCCTGCTGATGGGCTTCGGACTGGACGACGATCAGGTCCACAGCCCGAACGAGAAGTTCGAACTCGCCTGCCTGCATGCCGGCGGGCGGAGCCACGCCCGCCTTCTGGCGGCGCTGGCCGGGGCGCGGTAGGGGAGCGGCCGGGCGACGCCATGGCCCGCCCGGCCACGCCAGGTCAGCGGTTCACCGCGGTCCGGATGGCGGCCAGGGTTTCGTCGATCATCGGGGCGGAGACGTCCAGGTGCAGGCAGGCGCGGATGCGGCCGCCCAGCATGGAAAGCTGGATGCCCTGCAGGCGCAGGGCCTTCACCAGGGCCCCGGCCTCGATGCCGGCGCCGGACGGTTCGAAGAAGACCAGGTTGGTGTCCGGCTCCTCGACGACCATTCCGGGGATCTGCCGCAGTCCGCGCGACAGGGCCTTCGCATTGGCGTGATCCTCGGCCAGGCGATCGACGTTGTGGTCCAGCGCGTAGAGGCAGGCACCGGCGCAGATGCCGGCCTGCCGCATGGCGCCGCCCAGCCGCTGCTTCCAGCGCCAGGCCGTGTCGATGAACTCCTGCGAGCCGGCCAGCACAGCGCCGAGCGGCGCGCCCAGACCCTTGGTGAAGTCGAGCCAGACCGAATCGAAGCCGGCGACCATCTCCGCCGCCGGGATGTCCGCGGCGACCACGGCATTCATCAGGCGCGCGCCATCCATATGGGTGGCCCAGCCCTGCTCGCGGGCAATGGCCACCACGGCATCCAGCTCCGCCTGCGGCCAGATCGCCCCGCCGCCGATATTGGCCGTCTGCTCGACTTCCAGAAGGCTCTGCGGCGGGGCATGGCGCGTGCGGGGGCGAATGGCGGCGCGGAGGGTTTCCGCGTCGAACATGCCTCTGGCGCCCTGCAGAGGGTGGATCTGCGCTCCGGCCAGGGCGGCATGGGTGCCGCCTTCGCTGCTCAGGATATGCGCTGTTTCATGGGCCAGGATCTCATCGCCGGGGCGGCAATGGGTCAGGATGGCGATGACGTTGCACATCGTCCCTGAAGGCAGGAAGACCGCGGCCTGCTTGCCGAGGAGCGCGGCCATCCTGTCGCAGAGGGCATGTACGGTGGGATCGTCGCCATGCTGCTCGTCACCCACCTCGGCGGCCATCATGGCCTCCTTCATGCCAGGGCTGGGCCGGGTCTGCGTGTCCGAATAGAGGTTGATACGCACCGGCGGAGCGCCGGCCGGCGGGCGGGCGGGGACATGGACCATGGGTTGCCTTTCAGCTCAGCAATGCGGTTCGTCCGGCCGGCTGCAGGCCCGGGAACCATGGCGTCCGGCTTCGCGGGCGAGGAGGCGGGCAGGGCTCATGACAGTCGGAGACTGCCAGGGTGGTGCCCCGGCGTCAGCCCCCCGCCGGGGATTTCTCGCCCAGTGGCCCTGGGGCGGCGCGGTTCAGGCCGTCACGGCCATACAGCACCATGGCGCGCCGCTCGAAGGCCCGGACCATGAGACGCACGGCCTCATTGAAGACAACACCGATCACCGCCTGCAGCAGGGCGCTGCGGAACTCGAAATCAACGAAGAAGTCGACTTCGGTCCCTGCCTCCACGGGCCTGAACTTCCAGGTGTTGTTCAGATATCGGAAGGGGCCGTTCTCGTACCGGACGCGGATCTCGCCGGGCCTCTCCAGTTCCACCCGGGAGCGAAAGGTCTCGCGGAACAGCTTGAAGCCGATGGTCAGGTCGGCCAGAAGCTCCGTCTCGGTCTGCGACACGACCCTCGCCCCGACGCACCAGGGCAGAAATTCAGGGTAGCGCCGGACATCGGCGACGAGGTTGAACAACTGCTCGGGCGTATAGCGCAGGATGCGCTTCTCGGCATGAGTGGGCATCAGGCGGCGCTGGCCCGCAGCTTGGCATGGCGTGCGTCACGCAGGGCGGCGAAGTCGCGGTCGGCGTGATAGGAGGACCGGGTCAGGGGGGTGGCGGAGACCAGCAGGAAGCCCTTGCCGCGCGCCATCCGCGCATAGTCCTCGAATTCGGCCGGCTCGACGAAGCGGTCGACGGCGGCATGCTTGACCGTCGGCTGCAGGTACTGGCCGATGGTCAGGAAGTCGATCTCGGCGCTGCGCATGTCGTCCATCACCTGCAGCACCTCGAGCCGGGTCTCGCCCAGCCCGACCATGAGGCCGGACTTGGTGAAGATCCCGGCATCGAGATGCTTCACCCGGTCCAGCAGACGCAGCGAATGATAGTAGCGCGCGCCGGGTCGGATGGTGGGATAGAGCTTGGGGACGGTTTCGAGATTGTGGTTGAAGACATCGGGGCGCGCCGCCACGACAACCTCCAGCGCGCCATCCTTGCGCAGGAAGTCCGGGGTCAGGATCTCCACGGTGGTGTCCGGCGCGGCCAGGCGGATGGCGCCGATCACCGCGGCGAAATGCGCGGCGCCGCCATCGGGCAGATCGTCCCGGTCCACGCTGGTGATGACCACATGGCGCAGGCCCAGCTGCGCCACCGCATCGGCGACGCGGCGCGGCTCATCGGCGTCCAGATGCTTAGGCATGCCCGTGGTGATGTTGCAGAAGGAGCAGGCGCGGGTGCAGATCTCCCCCATGATCATCATGGTGGCATGGCGCTGCGACCAGCATTCCCCGATATTCGGGCAGGCCGCCTCCTCGCAGACCGTCACGAGCTTGTTCTCGCGCATCAGGTTGCGCGTCTCGTGATAGACGGGGTGCGTCGGCGCCTTGACGCGGATCCATTCCGGCTTGCGCTTGATGGGATTGTCCGGCCGGTGCGCCTTCTCCGGATGCCGCAGAGGCTTTCCGACCGGCGCCGGGGCGCTTTCGGCATTGGAGACCGCGCCGCCGGCCCGGTGATCGATCAGGATGCGCGTAGCCATTCGGGAATCCCGGTTGTGTAACGACGGCCGCGGCCAAGCCGCCGCAACCGCCCTCTATAAAGCCAGGCCACGCCCCATTGCGAGGCGCTTCCGGCTGTCCTGCCCCTAGATGTGGATCACCCGGCCATAGGCATCAAGCACCGACTCATGCATGGCTTCCGAGACGGTGGGGTGGGGGAAGACCGTGTGCATCAGTTCCGCCTCGGTCGTCTCCAGGGTCCGGGCGATGGTGTAGCCCTGGATCATCTCGGTCACCTCGGGGCCGACCATATGCGCCCCGAGCAACGCCCCGGTCCTGGCGTCGAAGACCGTCTTGACGAAGCCCTCCGGCTCGCCGAGGGCGATGGCCTTGCCATTGCCGATGAAGGGGAAACGCCCGACCCGGACCTCGTGGCCGAGTTCCCTGGCCTTGACCTCGGTCAGGCCGACCGAGGCAACCTGCGGGCGGCAGTAGGTGCAGCCGGGGATGTTGGAGACCTCCACGGGGTGCGGATGCTGTCCGGCGATGGCCTCGACGACGACGATGCCCTCATGGCTGGCCTTGTGCGCCAGCCACGGCGCCCCCGTGAGATCGCCGATGGCATAGACGCCATCCTCGCCCGTGCGGCCGTATTCATCGGTGATGACGTGGGTCTTCTCGACCTTCACCTTGGTGCCTTCGAGGCCCAGATTCTCGACATTGCCGACGATGCCGACGGCCGAGATCAGGCGGTCGGCCTGGATCTCCGTGACCTTGTTGGCCGCCTCGATGACAGCGATCACCCCGTCGCCGGACTTGCGCACGCCCTGTACCCGGGCGCCGGTGATGACCTTCATGCCCTGCTTGGCGAAGGACTTCTGCACGAAGGTGGAGACCTCGGCGTCCTCGACCGGCAGGATCCGGTCCATCACCTCGATCAGCGTGACCTCCGCGCCCATGTTCAGGAAGAAGGAGGCGAACTCGCTGCCGATGGCGCCGGAGCCGATCACGATCAGCTTCTTCGGCATGATGTCCGGTTGCAGGGCCTCGCGGTAGGACCAGATCAGCCTGCCGTCGGGCTCGATGCCGGGGATGACGCGGGCGCGGGCGCCCGTGGCCAGGATGATGTGCTTCGCCTGGATCTCGGCCACGGCCTTGCCGTCCTTGCTGACCGCGAGCCTGCCGGGGCCGGCGAGCTTGCCGTGCCCGTCGAACACCGTGACCTTGTTCTTCTTCAGCAGTCCCTTGACACCGGAGGAGAGCTGCGAGGCCACCTGCCGCGACCGCTTCACCACCTTGGCGAAGTCGTAGCGGATATTGTCCGCCGCGAAGCCGTACTGATCCAGGCTGTGCAGCAGGTGGTTGATCTCGGAGGCGCGCAACAGGGCCTTGGTCGGGATGCAACCCCAGTTCAGGCAGATGCCGCCGAGATGCTCGCGTTCCACCAGCGCGACCTTCATCTTCAACTGCGCGGCGCGGATGGCGGCGACATAGCCGCCCGGGCCGCCGCCCACCACCACCAGGTCGAACTGCTCGGCCATGTCGTCCGGTTCCTTCGAGATCACTCAGCCTGCGAGGGCGCGCAGCGCCTCGCCGGAGAGCCGTTGATCGGTCCATTCACTGCGCGGGATCGCGCCGATCCGCCGGTAGAAGGCGAGGGCCGGCTCGTTCCAGTCGAGCACATTCCATTCCATCCAGGCATGCCCCGCCTCCAGCGCATGGCGGGCCGCGGCGCGGAAGAAGGCGAGGCCGATGCCATGCCGCCGGAACTCCGGCTCGACATAGACATCCTCGATCCAGAGGCCTGTCCTGCCGGCGAAGGTGCTGAAAGTCTCATACCAGAGGCAGATCCCGATGGCCTCGCCCTCGGCCTCCGCCAGCAGGCCCTGGATCCTGCGGGTCGCCAGCGCGCCATAATAGTCCTGCGCGCTGGCGGTCACCTCATGCTCCAGCTTCTCGTAAGCGGCCAGGGCCAGGATCAGGCGATGGACCGCCTCGGCGTCCCGGGGACGGAGGCCGCGCAGCGTGAAGCCGGAGGCTTCGCTCACAGCATCAGGCTCAGCGGGTCCTCGACCACCTTCTTGAAGGCGGCGATCCATTCCGCGGCCAGGGCGCCATCGACCACGCGATGATCGACGGAGAGGGTACAGGTCATCACCGTCGCGATGGTCAGGGCGCCGTCCTTCACCACCGGGCGCTGCTCACCCGCGCCAACCGCCAGGATGCCGGCCTGCGGCGGATTGATGATCGCGGCGAAGTCCTTCACCCCGTACATGCCCATGTTGGAGATGCTGAAGCCGCCGCCCTGGAACTCCTCCAGCTTGAGCTTGCCGGATTTGGCGCGGGCCGCCAGATCCTTCATCTCGGTGCTGATGGCCGCCAGGCCCTTCTGATCGGCCTTGCGGACGATCGGCGTGATCAGCCCATCCGGGATCGAGACGGCGACCGAAATGTCCACATCCTGGTACTGGATGATGGCGTCATCGGTCCAGCTCGCATTGACATTCGGGAACTGCCGCAGCACGCGCGCCGCCGCCTTGATGATGAGGTCGTTCACCGAGAGCTTGAAGGCGCCGGGACCGTCCTTCGGCGCGCGCGCGTTCAGGTCGGCCCGCAGCTTCAACAGCGCATCCAGCTCGATGTCCATCGAGACATAGAAATGCGGCACCGTCGCCTTGCTCTCCGCCAGGCGCTTGGCGATGACCTTGCGCATGGAGGAATTCGGCACGGCGGTGTGCGGGGCCGTGATGGCGGGTGCGGCGGCCGGAGCCTTGGCCGGGACAGGTGCCGGTGCCGGTGCCGGTGCCGCGGCGGGCTGCGCGGCGGCCGGGGCCGCCGCCGCCTTCCGGGGCTGGCCGGCGGCGGCCTCGACATCCGCCTTCACGATCCGCCCATTCGGGCCCGAACCCTGAATGCCCGCCAGATCGAGGCCGGCCTGCTGCGCCATGCGGCGGGCGAGGGGGGAGGCGAAGACGCGCTCGCCCTCCTTCCCGGCCGCCGCGGCCTTGTTCTCGGGTACCCCGCTCTCCGGCGCCCTGTTCTCGGGCATCCTATTCTCCGGCACCTTGTTCTCGGGCGCCGTCGCTGCCTTGGGCTGCTGCTCACCGGGGCCCGAGGCAGGCTTGCTGTCCGGGCTGGTTTCCTGCTTCGGCGCCGCCTTCGGTCCGGCGGCCGCGTCGGCGGGAACCTCCTCGCCATCCTCGACCATGATGCCGATCGGGGCGTTGACCTTCACGCCCTCGGTGCCATCGGGGACCAGGATCTTGCCGAGGATGCCCTCATCCACGGCCTCGAATTCCATCGTCGCCTTGTCGGTCTCGATCTCGGCCAGCACATCGCCGGACTTGACCGCCTCGCCTTCCTTCTTGAGCCAACGCGCCAGCGTCCCCTCGGTCATGGTCGGGGAGAGGGCGGGCATCAGGATGTTGGTGGCCATGGTCCCGCTTCCCCTTTACTTCCGGTAGGTGACTTGCTTGGCGGCCTCGACCACGTCCGCGATCGTCGGCAAGGCCAGCTTCTCCAGATTGGCGGCATAGGGCATCGGCACATCCTTGCCCGCGACGCGCACCGGCGGCGCATCCAGGTGGTCGAAGGCATGCTCGATGATCTGCATGGCCACCTCCGCACCGATACCGGCGAAGGGCCAGCCCTCCTCCACCGTCACCAGGCGATTGGTCTTCTTCACCGAGGCGACGATGGTGTCGGTGTCGAGCGGGCGCAGGCTGCGCAGGTTGATCACCTCGGCCTCGATACCGTCCGCCGCCAGCTTTTCCGCCGCCTGCATCGCCAGCCCGACCTCGATGGAGAAGGCGACGATGGTCACGTCCTTGCCAGTGCGCTCGATCTTCGCCTTGCCGATGGGCAGAACGAAGTCCTCGTCCACCGGGCATTCGAAACTCTGGCCGTAGAGGATCTCGTTCTCGAGGAAGATCACCGGATTGGGGTCGCGGATGGCGGCGCGCAACAGGCCCTTGGCATCGGCGGCCGACCAGGGCGCCAGCACCTTCAGGCCGGGGACATGCGCATACCAGGAGGCATAGCACTGCGAGTGCTGCGCCGCGACGCGCGCGGCCGCGCCATTGGGTCCGCGGAAGACGATCGGGCAGCCGAGCTGGCCGCCGGACATGTAGAGCGTCTTGGCGGCGCTGTTGATGATCTGGTCGATGGCCTGCATCGAGAAGTTGAAGGTCATGAACTCGACGATCGGCTTCAGCCCCGTCATGCCCGCGCCGACCGCCATGCCGGTGAAACCGTGCTCGGTGATCGGCATGTCCACGACGCGCTTCGGGCCGAACTCGTCCAGCAACCCTTGGGAGACCTTGTAGGCTCCCTGGTACTGCGCGACCTCCTCGCCGATCAGGAAGACCTTGTCGTCGGCGCGCATCTCGGCCGCCATGGCGTCGCGCAGCGCCTCGCGCACCGTGATGCTCCTGGTCTCGCCCCAGTCCTTCTCGGGCTCGACGGCGGGCGCCTTGGGTTGCGCCGGCACGCCTTCGCGCTCCTCCGCGCCCCGGGCGGCGATGGCGGCGTTGTTTTCCGCCACCTTCGCGACCTCGGCGGTTTCGCCGCCGGCCTGGGTCGCGTTCGACACCGGCTCCTGCGGGCCGGATGCGGCCTTCTGCCCGTCACCGCCATCGATCTCGGCGATGGGCGAATTGACCGCGACATTCTCGGTCCCCTCGGGCACCAGGATCTTGGTCAGCTCACCCTCATCAACCGCCTCGACCTCCATGGTGGCCTTGTCGGTCTCGATCTCGGCGATCACGTCACCGGCGGCGACGGTATCGCCTTCCTTCTTGAGCCAGCGCGCCAGCTTCCCCTCGGTCATCGTCGGGGAAAGGGCGGGCATCAGAATCGTGGCACCCATGGATCAGCGGGCCTCCAGCAGGATGTCGGTCCAGAGCTCGCTCTCGTCGGGCTCCGGCGAGGTCTGGGCGAACTCGGCGGCATCGGCGACGATGCGTTTCACCTCATCGTCCACCTTCTTCAGTTCCGCCTCGTCCAGGCCACCATCCAGAAGCCGCTTGCGCACGGTTTCGATGCAGTCATGCTGCTCGCGCATCTTCTGCACCTCCTCCCGCGTGCGGTACTTCGCGGGGTCGGACATCGAGTGGCCGCGATAGCGATAGGTCTGCATCTCCAGGATGTACGGACCCTTCCCCTCGCGGCAATGCGCCACGGCCCGCTCGCCGGCCTGCTTCACCGCCACGACGTCCATGCCGTCCACCTGCTCACCGGGGATACCCCAGGGCGCGCCGTCCTTCGAACGGTTCTTGGAGGCCGAGGCGCGGTCGGCTCTGGTGCCCATGCCGTACTTGTTGTTCTCGATGATGAAGACGACGGGCAGCTTGAAGAGCGCCGCGAGATTATAGCTCTCGAAAACCTGGCCCTGGTTGGCCGCGCCGTCGCCGTAATAGGTCAGGCTGACATTGCCGTTGTCGCGGTACATGTTGGCGAAGGCCAGTCCGACGCCGAGCGAGACCTGGGCGCCGACAATGCCGTGCCCGCCGTAGAATCCCTTTTCCCGGCTGAACATGTGCATGGAGCCGCCCTTGCCGCGCGAATAGCCGCCGCTGCGCCCCGTCAGCTCCGCCATCACGCCGCGCGCTTCCATGCCGGTGGCCAGCATGTGTCCATGGTCGCGATAGGAGGTGATGACCTGATCACCGGGCTGCAGGCAGAGCTGCATACCCACAACCACCGCCTCCTGGCCGATGTAGAGGTGGCAGAAGCCGCCGATCAGGCCCATGCCGTAGAGCTGCCCGGCCTTCTCCTCGAAGCGGCGGATCAACAACATGTCCTGGTAGGCCTGAAGCAGCTGCTCCTGTGCCAATGAGGCCTCGGATGCCGGCGGAGCCCTCCTGCCGCGACGCTTGCTGGTGCCCGCTTCGGCGCTTTGGACCATCCGGCTGCTCCATCTTGTCGGCCGCCGCTCGAAATTGATCGCGGCGTCATCGTCGAGATACGTGTCCCGCGCCGGTCCTGCAAGTTCCTCGCGCACGCTAAGTCACTGATGCTGCATTGCAATATAAAGATTAACCGAAATCAAGCTTATTCCGAATTCGAATCGAGAGCGCGCGCCTGCGGGGTCACGGATCGTTGATGGCGGGACGGCTCGCCGCGTCCGGCCAGCCCCCACTTACTCCCTCAACCGGTGGGTTCCTCCCCGGCGTCGCGGCCCGCGCCGACGCGGCCCCAGCACGGATTGCCCCCGATCCAGTAGCAGAGCTCCGCCGGCCGGCCGATTCGGTAGAAGGCGAGGTCGGCGCGCAACCCGGCGCGGAGGCGTCCGCGGTCCCGCAACCCCAGCGCCGCGGCGGCCTGTCGCGTCACGCCAAGGAGCGCCTCGTTGACGGTGAGCCGGAACAAGGTGCAGGCCAGGTTGAGCATCAGGATCAGGGACCGGGCAGGTGAGGAGCCCGGATTCATGTCCGTGGCGATCGCCATGCGCAGTCCCGCCTCCCGCATGGCCGCGATATTCGGATGGCGGGTCTCGCGGATGAAGTAGGTCGCGCCCGGCAGCAGAACCGCGACGGTCCCGGCCGCCGCCATCGCCCGGAAGCCGTCGGCGCCGGTGTACTCCAGGTGATCGGCCGACAGCGCGGAGTGGCGCGCCGCCAGCGCGGCGCCGCCAAGATCCGACAACTGGTCGGCATGGAGCTTCACGGGCAGGCCGGCGGCACGGGCGGCGTCGAAGATCCGTCCGGTCTGGGCCGGAGAGAAGGCGATGCGCTCGCAGAAGGCATCCACCGCATCGGCGAGGCCGAGCCGCGCCGCCTCCGGAATGATCTCCCGCGCCACGAAGTCCGTGTAGCCCTCGGCGCCGCCCGGGAAGTCGGGCGGCACGGCGTGGGCGGCGAGGAGGGAGGTGCGCACGCTCAGCGGCTCTTCAGCGCCGAGCCGGCGCGCAACCCGCAGCATCCGGAGTTCGGTGTCCCTGTCCAGCCCGTAGCCGGACTTGATCTCCACCGTGGTGACGCCTTCGGCCATCAGGCCGCGCAGCCGGGGGCGGGCCGAGGCGAGGAGATCCTCCTCGCTCGACCCGCGTGTCGCGCGCACGCTGGAGAAGATGCCGCCGCCGGCGCGGGCGATCTCCTCATAGGTCGCGCCTTCGAGGCGCTGCTCGAACTCGGCGGCCCGGTCGCCGCCGAACACCAGATGGGTGTGGCAGTCGATCAGCCCCGGCAGGATCCAGGCGCCGTCGCAGTCGACACTGTGCTGTGCCGGTCCCGGCAGGTCACGGCGGTGTCCCAGCCAGGCGATCATCCCATCCCGCACCGCCAGGGCGCCGTCGGTGACGATGCCCAGCGGAGCCTCCGGCGGGCCATCCATGGTGGCCAGGCTGGCATTGAGCCAGACGCGATCGAACATGTCAGACGGTCCCCGCCAGGGTGGAGAAGGCTCCGGCCTCGACCAGGGCCTTCACCGCGACGATGTCGGGCGCCATGTGACGGTCCTCATCCCAGGCCGCGGCGACGGCGCGGACCTCTGCCAGCACGGCCTCGAGCGCCGCGGAGGTGGCGGCGGGGCGGTGGAAGCCGACGCCCTGCGCCGCCGCCAGCAGTTCGATGGCCAGGATGGCGGCGGTGTTGTCCGCCATCTCCGCCAGCCTGAGCCCGGCGCCGGTGGCCATGCTGACATGATCCTCCTGATTGGCGCTGGTCGGCAGGCTGTCGATGCTCCGTGGTGTCGCCAGGGCCTTGTTCTCGCTGGCCAGGGCCGCCGCCGTCACCTGGGCGATCATGAAGCCGGAATTCAGCCCGCCCTCCCGCACCAGGAAGGCCGGCAGGCCGGAGAGGGCGGGGTCGATCAGCAGGGCGATGCGGCGCTCGGACAGGGCGCCGATCTCGGCCAGGGCCAGGGCGATGGTGTCCGCCGCGAAGGCCACCGGTTCGGCATGGAAGTTGCCGCCCGAGAGCACCTCGCCCTCCGGCGTCACCAACGGATTGTCCGTCACCGCATTGGCCTCGCGCTCCAGCACGCCGCCGGCCTGATCGAGAAGATCGAGGCAGGCGCCCATGACCTGCGGCTGGCAGCGCAGGCAGTAAGGATCCTGCACCCGGGGGTCGTCGCGCCGGTGGCTCTCGCGGATGGCGCTGCCGGCCAGCAGGTGGCGCAGCGTGGCGGCGACGCGGATCTGTCCCGGCTGGCCCCGCAGCGCGTGAATGCGCGGATCGAAGGGCGTGTCGGAGCCGCGCGCGGCATCGACGCTCAGAGCGCCGGCCACGAGCCCGCTGCCCAGCAGCGCCTGCGCCCTGAAGAGGCCCACCAGCGCCAGGGCCGTGGAGACCTGGGTGCCGTTGAGCAGCGCCAGGCCCTCCTTGGGTCCGAGTTGCAGGGGCTCCAGCCCCGCGTGACGGAGCGCCGCGGCCCCCGGCAGGCGCGCCTCTCCCAGCATGGCCTCGCCCTCGCCGATCAGCACCAGGGAGAGATGGGCGAGCGGCGCCAGATCGCCGGAGGCGCCGACCGAGCCCTTCGAGGGAATGACCGGCAGGATCCCGGCATTCAGCAGGCCCAGCAGGTGGGAGATGACGACGGGCCGCACGGCCGAGGCGCCGCGCGCGAGCGACAGGGCCTTGAGCGCCAGGATCAGCCGCACCACGGGCGCCGGCAGGGGAGAGCCGATGCCGGCCGCGTGGCTGCGCAGCAGATTGCCCTGCAGCCTGACCAGCTCGGCGGGGGGAATGCGGGTGCTGGCCATCTTCCCGAAGCCGGTGTTGACGCCATAGAGCGCCTCGCCTTCCGCGATGCGCTCGGCCAGGGCGGCGACCGAGGTCTCCACCGCCGCCTCCCAGCCGGCCGGGAGCGCGAGGGGCTCGCCCGCCATGATGGCGTGCAACGCGGGAAGGGTGATCCCGCCGGGCGTGACGATCATCGGCCGGCCTCCGGGCCGATGCCGAGCATCGGCAGATCGAGGCCCTGCTCCCGAGCGCAGTCGAGCGCGATGTCATAGCCGGCATCGGCATGCCGCATCACCCCCGTGGCCGGGTCGTTCCACAGCACGCGCCGCAGGCGCCGGGCCGCATCCTCCGTGCCATCGGCCACGATCACCATGCCGGCATGCTGCGAATACCCCATGCCGACGCCGCCGCCGTGATGCAGCGAGACCCAGGTGGCGCCGGAGGCGGTGTTGAGCAGGGCGTTCAGCAGCGGCCAGTCCGAGACCGCGTCGGACCCGTCGCGCATGGCTTCCGTTTCGCGGTTGGGCGAGGCCACCGAGCCGGAATCGAGATGGTCGCGGCCGATCACGATCGGCGCCGCGAGTTCACCCCGGGCCACCATCTCGTTGAAGGCGAGGCCGAGCCGGTGCCGCTGCCCGAGGCCGACCCAGCAGATCCGGGCCGGAAGTCCCTGGAACCGGATCCGCTCGCGCGCCATGTCGAGCCAACGGTGCAGATGGGGGTCGTCCGGGATCAGCTCCCGCACCTTGTCGTCGGTCCGGCGGATATCCTCCGGGTCGCCGGAGAGGGCGGCCCAGCGGAACGGGCCGATGCCCCGGCAGAAGAGCGGCCGGATATAGGCCGGCACGAAGCCGGGGAAGCCGAAGGCATTCTCCAGCCCTTCGTCCCGCGCCATCTGCCGGATGTTGTTGCCGTAGTCGAGCACGGCGCTGCCCATGGCCTTGAAGTCCAGCATCGCCTGGACATGCCCGACCATGCTCCGCCGCGCGGCGGCCGCCACGGCCCTGGGATCGGTCTGCCGCTTCTCCTCCCATTCGGCGAGCGTCCAGCCAGCGGGAAGATAGCCGTTGGACGGGTCGTGCGCGCTGGTCTGGTCGGTGACGATATCCGGCGTCACGCCACGGCGGACCAGTTCGGGAAAGACCTCGGCCGCATTGCCCAGGAGGCCGATGCTGAGCGGCGCCCGCGCCGCCGAGGCGGCGCGGATCATGGCCAGGGCCTCATCCAGGCTCTCCGCGCGCCGGTCCAGATAGCCGGTCTCCAGCCGCTTCTCGATGCGCGAGGGCTGGCATTCGACGGCCAGGACGGAGGCGCCGGCGAAGACGCCGGCCAGGGGCTGCGCGCCCCCCATGCCGCCCAGCCCGGCCGTCAGGATCCAGCGTCCCGCCAGGTCGCCGCCGAAATGCTGGCGCCCGGCCTCCACGAAGGTCTCGTAGGTGCCCTGCACGATGCCCTGCGAGCCGATGTAGATCCACGACCCCGCCGTCATCTGGCCGTACATCATCAGCCCGGCACGATCGAGTTCGTTGAACGTGTCCCAGTTGGCCCAGCGCGGCACCAGGTTGGAATTGGCGATCAGCACCCGCGGCGCATCGGCATGCGTCTCGAAGACGCCAACCGGCTTGCCGGACTGCACCAGCAGGGTCTGGTTGTCCTTCAGGCGCTTCAGCACGGCCAGGATGGTTTCGTAGCTGCGCCAGTCCCGCGCGGCGCGCCCGATGCCGCCATAGACCACCAGCTCTCCCGGGCGCTCGGCGACCTCGTCGTCCAGGTTGTTCATCAGCATCCGCATGGCCGCCTCGGTGGTCCATTGCCGGGCGTGCAGGGTGCTGCCTCGCGGAGCGCGGATGGCCGGGGCGTTGCGGAGACGGGTTTGCGACATGAGGCCGATCCCTGGGAAAGGGGGGGTGAGGGGGGGGTGAGGGGGCGGTCAGTCCAGCGCGCCGCCGAGGCGGTAGCGCGAGCCGGGATGGGTGAGCCATGCGCGCGTGGCGACCAGCCCCCAGGACCAGGTCCGGCGGTGGATCAGCAGGCAGGGCTCGTCGGCGGGGATGCCCAGCGCGGCGGCGGCTTCCGCCTCCGGCCGGATCGCCTCCACCACATGTTCGATCCGTTCGGGCGGCGCGCAGGAGGTCAGGTAGCCATAGGGGGTGACACGGGTGAAATCCTGCTCCAGGAAGCGCGGCGCTATGACCGGATTGACGTAGCGGTCCTCGAACTGGACCGGCAGGCCATTCTCCAGGTGAGTCAGCCGGCAGCGGAACAGCTCGGCCCCGTCCGGCAGGCCGAAGCTCCGCGTCAGCTCCGCGCCGGGCCGGCAGCGGTCCAGCGCCAGCACCCGGACGGAATGCGTGCCGCCGCGCTCCCGCATCTCCTCCGCGATGTCGCGCAGCTCCAGCAGGCTGGACTGCGGCTTGCTCGGCGCCACGAAGGTGCCGACGCCCTGCACACGCACCAGGAGCCCGGCATCCGCCAGCTCCCGCAGGGCCCGGTTGATGGTGACGCGGGAGACCCCGGTCAGCTTCACCAGCTCGTTCTCCGACGGCACGCGATCCTCGGCGGCCCATTCGCCACTGGCCACGCGGGACAGGATGAAAGCCTTGATCTGCTGGTAGCGCGGTGTCGTGGGGCTAGGCGTCGGTGGAGGAGATATCGTCACGGACATACGCGCAGATTGGTTGTCTTGACAAGTTTCGTCAACCTGAAAGACGATGCGCCCGTCCCATGGAGAAAGGTCCGGCATGTCCCGCTATTTCGCCCCGCAGGCACTGCTTCCCGAAGGCTGGGCGCATGACGTGCTGATCGAGGTGTCGGCCGCGGGCGGCATAGCCTCGGTCACGACCGATGCCGTGCCGGAGGGGGCGGACAGGCTTCCGGGCCTTGTCCTGCCCGGCCTGGCCAATCTGCATTCGCATGCCTTCCAGCGCGCCATGGCGGGGCATGCCGAGCGCCGCTCCCCGCCGGAGGCGCGTGACAGCGAGGGTGGGGCGGACTCCTTCTGGACGTGGCGCCAGACCATGTATCGCTTCGTCAGCCGCTTCACGCCGGAGGACGCGGAGGCCGTGGCGGCGCAACTCTATGCCGAATGCCTGGAATGGGGATTCACCAGCGTCGCCGAGTTCCACTACCTGCATCACCAGGCGGACGGCACACCCTATGCGCAACCTGCGGAGATGGCGTTGCGGCACCATGCCGCCGCCCGCGCCACCGGCATCGGCATCACCCTGCTGCCGAGCCTGTACCGGCATGGCGGCATCTTCGGCCAACCGCCGGTTCCGGCCCAGGCGCGCTTCCTCAATGACCTGGATGGCTTCTGGCGCATCGTCGAGGGCATCCGGGGCGCCATCGCCGGCGATCCACAGGCCGGGATCGGTCTGGCCCCCCATTCCCTGCGGGCGGTGACGCCGGCGATGCTCGCCGAGATCGCCCGGCATGACGGACCGATTCACATCCATGCCGCCGAACAGCCGCGCGAGGTGGCCGAATGCCTGGCCGCCACCGGCGCGCGGCCCGTGCAATGGTTGCTCGATCACCTTCCGGTGGATGCCCGCTGGTGCCTGATCCACTGCACGCACATGACCGAGGCGGAGTCGGCCGGCCTGGCCCGCAGCGGCGCCGTGGCCGGCCTCTGCCCCAGCACCGAGGCCTCACTGGGCGACGGCATCTTCGATCTGCCCGCCTTCCGCGCCGCGGGCGGGCGATACGGCTTCGGGACGGACAGCCATGTCGGCACCTCCCCCCGCGACGAGATGCGCCAGCTGGAAACCAGCCAGCGCCTGGCGCGGCGGCAGCGCTCCGTGGCCACGGACGAGGCCAACCCGCATCCCGGCCGCGTGCTGCTGGACGCGGCCCTCGCCGGCGGCGCTCAGGCCAGCGGGCGCCCGATCCGCGGCATCGCAACCGGCCAGCGCTGCGACCTGATTGTGCTCGACCCGGATCACCCCGCTCTCTGCGGCCGGCAGGGAGACGAACTGCTCGACGCCTGGGTGTTCAGCGGGCAGGGCAATCCGGTGCGTCAGGTCATCGCCGGGGGCCGGGAGGTGGTGCGCCAGGGCCGGCACGTCGATGCGGAGCGCATCCTTGCCCGCTTCCGCCAAGCCATGGCGAGGCTGGCGGCATGATCGAGGTCTGCGTCGTCCGCCGATCCGGAAGCCAGCGTCAGCCGGCGGCGGACACCGCCTCGGCGGCCCGCATCAGGCGGAGGAAGTTCCCGGACCAGAGCAGGCCGATCGCGTCCCGGTCATAGCCCCTGCGCAACAGCTCGGCCGTCAGGTTGGGGCTGTCCGCGGCGCTCATCCAGCCGTCCACGCCGCCGCCGCCATCGAAGTCCGAGGACAGGCCGACATGGGCGATGCCCATGCGCTGCACGGCATAATCCACGTGATCGACGATGTCCTTGACGCTCGCCCGGGCCCTGCCATCGGCATCCGGGCCCCGCAGGAAGCCCGGGACCGCCGTGATCTGCATCAGCCCGTGCGCGGCGCGCAGGGCATCCATCTGCTCGTCATCCAGATTGCGCGGATGGTCGCGCAGGGCGCGGCAGCAGGTATGCGTGGCCACCACGGGGGCCCGGGACAGGCTGACGGCCTGCAGCATCGTGCTCTTCGCCGCATGGGACACATCGACGAGCAGCCCCAGGGCGTTCATCTCGGCGATCGCCGCGCGGCCCAGCGTTGAAAGGCCCCCGTGCAGGACCGGCCCGTCCCCCAGGTCGGGCCGGGGGATCGCGGCATCAGCCAGGGCGTTGTGGCCATTGTGGGTGATCGTCACGTAGCAGGCGCCGAGTCCACGCCACAACGCCAGCCGCGACAGATCCTCCCCCATGCCATAGCCGTTCTCGACCGCCAGCAGGATGCCGGTGCCGCCGGAGCGCAACGCCTCCAGCTCGGCGGCGCGACCGACGATTCGCCGCTCCTGCCCGCCGGCCGTCGCCCGGATGGCGCGCAGCATGGCCTCGCAACGCCGGCTGGCCGCCGCATGTCCCTCCGGCGTGCGCGGCCCCTGGGGCAGATAGGCGGCGAAGACCACGGCCTTCAGGCCGCCCGCCGCCATCCTCGCGAAGTCCACGCACCGCTGGGTCGGACCTCTTGGGTCGGGCGGGTCCGGCCAGGGGATGTCCACATGGGTGTCCAGCGTGAGCGTCGCGGCATGGACGGCGGCGGAAGGCGGAGGAGGTTGCATATCGCGTCCGGACGACCTGGCAGGGCGGAAAGCCTCGCCGGTGGGGGGCAAGGCGTCAACCGGCGGCGGCGCCCTCCAGCGCGGCCGTCACCTGCTCCAGCATGTCGGGCAGCGCCGCCGGATCCAGCCAGCGGAACACGCCCACCAGCCCGTGCCGCGGATCGACCCAGATGTAGTTGCCGCCCGCTCCCTGCGCCAGGAAGCTCTCGCGGCTGGCGCCCGGGTAGCGGCCATTGCCGTTGAGCCACCAGAGCAGGCCATAGTCCGGATTGAGGCGGCATGGCGTGGTACAGGCCCGGACCCATCCCTCCGGCAGGATGCGCCGGCCGTCCCAGAGGCCATCATTCAGCATCAGCTGCCCGATCCGGGCCTGATCCTCGGCATGGGTGAAGACGCCGCCACCCCAATGGCCGCCGCCGGACACCGACTGGATGAAGCGTCCCTCGATCTCGACGTCGCTGGTGCGGTAACCCTCCCACCGCATGCTGCCACTGCCGCCGATGGGCTTCAGGATCCGCTCGGCGAAGACCTCGGGCAGGGGCGCGCGGAAGCGGTGCAGCAGGGCCAGGGACAGCGCATTGACGCGCACGTCGTTGTATTCCCAGTAGCTGCCCGGCGCCTCCAGCGGCCGGTCCAGCCCCTTCTCGGCCTTGCCCTCCCGCTTCAGGTCGCGGCCCCGGTCGATCCGGTCCGCCTTGCCGAACAACGTGCCTTCCCATTCGCTGGTCTGCTCCAGCAACATGCGCCAGGTGATGCGGCCGTTGTGATCACCCTCGAAAGCCGCATCCCGGACAGTGTCCCGGACAGGCGCGTCGAGATCGGCGATGAGGCCGTCGCCCCAGGCCAGGCCTGCCAGCAGGGCCAGGTAGCTCTTGGCCACGCTGAAGGTCATGTCGACCTGCTGTGTGTCCCCCCACCGGGCCACCGGGCGGCCGTGCAGCAGCAGCAGGCCGTTGGGCGCGCCGCGGGGCGCTGTATTGCCCAGGACCTCATTGTCCGGGGGAGGCTCGAAATAGCCGCTTCGCAGATGCGCGAGCAGGTCGCGGGGGAACGGTGTCTCCCGCGATTGGGCGAAGGCGACGGCGCCGGCGAGCCGGGCGGGATCGAAATTCGACGCGGGCGCCGGGGCGCCGGCAAAGGGCAAAGCTTCCATGACGCCCAGCCTGAACGCGACAGCGAGTCCCGGCAAGCGGAGGCATGGACGGCCGGCGGGGCCGACCCCATCTGCAGGATCCGGTCAATGGAGGGTTTCGGGATGGAAGGTGGCGAGACGGCGATCCTGGGCGGAGGCTGCTTCTGGTGTCTGGACGCGGCCTACCGTGATCTGCAGGGCGTGAAGGAGGTTGTGTCGGGCTATGCGGGCGGCCATGCGGAGCATCCGACCTATGAGCAGGTCTGCGGCAAGCAGACCGGCCACGCGGAGGTGGTGAAGGTCACCTTCGACCCGTCCGAGATCTCCTATGCGGATGTTCTGCGCATCTTCTTCACCCTGCACGACCCCACGACAAAGGATCGCCAGGGCGCGGATATCGGGCCGCAATACCGCAGCATCATCCTGACCCTCTCCCCCGAACAGGAGAGGACGGCGCGGGAGGTGATGGCGGAGGTCACGCGCGAGGAGCTCTGGCCCGCGCCCCTCGTGACGGAGATCGCGGCCGCCGGCCGCTTCTGGCCGGCCGAGGCGGAACACCAGGACTATTTCCGGAACAATCCGTGGTCCGGCTACTGCCGGGCCGTGATTGCTCCGAAGGTTGCCAAGTTCCGGAAGCGCTTCGCGCAGCGCCTCAGGCCGCAGGCCGCCTAGGCCAAGCCTGGTCCGTAAATCCGGGAAAGGGGCAATAAAGCGGACGGCGCCCTTAGCCTCTCG